>JAZRGI010000001.1:0-8463 GCA_045644105.1 Eubacteriales bacterium
GGAGCGACTAATCTGTTCCGTAATACGGTCGTTCCAAAGGAAAGCTACTGCAGAAGCAGGATCCATAACACTGATCTCTGCCGTGGGAACAGCATAAACAATATCGGCGCCAAGTGCCTTGGAGCCCATCAACGTGAAGGACGCGCCGTAAGCCTTGCCTACCACTGCGGTGATCTTTGCCGTTTCTGCCGATGCATAAGCCATAGCAAGCTTTGCAAGTTGTGCCGCCAAAGGTGCGTTTTCCGCCTCCTTGGAGCAAGCAACGCCGGTACTGTCGGTCAGGGTTACCACGGGAATCGAGAAACTATCGCAGAAAGCAACCAATTTTGCCGCCTTCTTTGCGCCGTCAACCGTGATGACACCGCCGTTCTGTGCGTTGTTGTTTGCGATGACACCGCAGGTAACGCCGCCAAAGCAAGCAAGTGCGGTCACCATCTCGGGAGCATATCCGGCTCCAAGATCGACAACGTTGCCAAGATCGGCAATTGCCTCTACCAACGCCTTGCCGGAAAGGCCGTCAACGTTTACCTTACGGTTGACGTCATCGGTGATCTCCTCTGCAACCACACCCTCCGCATTATTGGAAGGAAGCCATGCAATCAGCTTTGCAACCATATCAAATGCATCTCTCTCGGTTGCCGCCGTAATTGAGGAAAGTCCGTTTTGCGCTACGGTTTCAGAGGTTCCGATCTCCTTACCAACGACAAAAGGTGCGTTGACAAAGATTTGAGATACGTCCTTTACCGTAACGGTAATATCGAACATTGCCGCAATCGTTGCGGACATACCCGCGCATACACCGGTAACCACTGCGATCTGCGGAATGACACCGGAGGCGTCACTGACAACCTTAAGCAGCTTTCCGTATGCGGACATTGCCGAAGAACCGTCGCAAAGCACGGCTCCCGCACTGTCAAACATGCCGATTACGGGTGCTCCGTTTTTCATTGCCATACCATAAAGCATAGCGATTTTGTTTGCCTGAATCGCGTCAAACGCGCCCTTCTTCCGATCACTGTCCTGCGAAAACGCATAAACAAGCTTACCGCCGATTGCGCCATAGCCACAGACAACACCGGTCAACTCGTCGCCGTTTCTTTTGATGTACGCGCCGGTTTCCACAAAGGTTCCGGCATCAAAAAGAGCAGCGATCTTTTTACTGCCGACAGTTGTGCCTTTCTCCATAAAGACATCCTCCGTTTTCGTTTCTTTATCGGGATATCAAGGTGTTTTTGTCCTATTTTTCTAAAAATTCCTATCCTACCCCATTATAATAGAATTATAACACAAAAGATGATAATTGTCAATGAAAGTAAAAATAAAATTATGAACTCATTGTAAATGATTGTCAAAAAAAACGGTGCATCAGGCAACCGCATCGGCAATTACCTCATACACCGTTTCATTTTCTTTTATCCTTTGTTTATACCGGAATTACGCTTCTCTGCCGTAGCGACACAGCGCGATCTCTCCAACGATGCCCGTGGGTGGGATCTGTACGTATCGCGTATAATTGTCGTGATGGCGGCGATGCGCAAGATTGCCGATCACCTTGATCTCCAGCTCATTCACGCCCTTGCGGAGTGCGGGAAGCAAACTGAATTTATACGGCGCGTTGATGCGTACACCAAGCGACGTACTGTTCAACCATACCTCGGCAACCTCGCCCACCTCTCCAAGATCAAGAACCGTAAAGTCATCGGTGGCTTCAAAGGTCGTTCTGTATCTCACCTCACCGCTGAAGTCTGGCAAACGGTCGGGAGCGGTAACGTCGAATAACTCGGACTCGCTTGCAATCAGGCGGTAATCGGTCGTTCCCTCCTGCTTGACTGCAATCTCAAAGCGCAGAGGAAGGGCTTTGCGTTCCAACTCACGGGGAATGGGAGGAACCGCATCGGGAATATCGGTGCCAAAGGCATAGATCAGAAGATTTCCCTTTTCAAGATGCAAGTTCAGCTTACCGTCACGAACAGAATCCCGATAAACGCGATTATCCCACGGATCGTAAACCAAGCACTCACCGCTATGTGGCAATGCAATTTCGGCTTGCAGATCGGAATAGATTGCTTCGTTGGAAAAGACGTAAAGATCACAATTCTCTCGCTTGACGTGATAGAAGCGCAAATACTCGACACCATTTCCGACAGCGGACAACTGTGTCAATCCGCGCTTGCGAAGCAGTGCGACAAGAGCATCGGTGGCAACCACCTCAAAGCTTTGGTTATAGGCTTCAACCGAGCCACCCTCGGAAGCACGCGCAGGCAACGACTCGGTAAAGATCACCGGCAATCCCTTTCTTGCGAGCGCGGAGAACAGCTCCAGACACGAGTCGGGCAGGATCTCACTTTCCGAAACGATCAGAGCACCGTACTCCTCCCCGTTGATGCAAAGCATTCCATTCTTGACCTCGGCAGTCGCAAGTGCATCCTCGGGAACAATATCAAAATCGATCTGTCCTCTTGTCAAAGCCTTGCAAACGTAACGGAAAAGCTGATTTTTGCCGCCGCTCCAATCGCCCTGGGCGTTATAGAAAACGGCAACGTCGGCAACGTGCTGTGCTTGGTCAAGCGCGTGCGCACATCTGCCCATATAGGCAATCAGGTTCTTAAAATACGGATACTGCACGTTTTTGCCACCGTTATAAAAATGCGGCGGACAGTCGGGATCCTCCTCCTTGGGAGAGAAGGCGTGCGGAACGTAATAATTGATACCCGAGCCAAGCATAATATCGGCAAGCCCCTTCATGTACGGCAAGCCTTCAACCCAACCGAAGGCACCGAATATCTCACACATTGCCCTTCCCTGCTTACGCGGATCAACGTGCGCGCAGGAGGCGCCCAGCTTTGGCATGGTATAGCGGAAAAATGCAGGATCGGCAACACCGCCGTCAACAATCGGCGCACGATGGATCGCATCCTGAAAGCCCGGGATCTCCTGCATCAGCACGACGTCGATGCCCGACATATCCTGACCGGCGAGCGAGCGGAAATAATGTCCGCTTCCATAAGCCATGCGCATATGACAATCCTGATCCTCGATGACGTGACCAATGTACATAACCCCGTGCGCACGGCACCACTCGCCCAGCATCAGGGTAAGATTGTCGCGGTAAAGCTTCGTGATGACCTCCATATAGTGCGATCGGATCAGTGCAGTTGCCTCGCCGAGATCCTCCCACATGGCAGGCATCCAAAGCGCAACGGTTGCTTCGTCGGTCTGCGCACTGTCTGCAATCAGCTTTGGCAGATCCGCTCTCCACGGATAAACGTTGTGCATCAAGCCCAGCTTGTCGGCATAGGTTCCTCTGTGGTTGCCAAAGCCGGGTTCATCCGAGAAAAAGCCTGCAAAGGTATTTCCGAAATACTCCTTAAAGTGTCTGTAATTCGGCTCGTACACCGCCTCAATCATCGCGCGGCAGGACTCGGGATTCAGCATATCAACGTAGTAATTCAAAATGCTGCTTTCGTGTACGTTAGCATCGGTTTCAATCATCACGCAGACACGCCATGCCCCATCGGGAACATCCCAATAGATCATACCGCTCTCGTTCAGATACGGCATCAGATCGATTGCGGAATGCGGATCAAGCTGCTCGGCCGCGTCGGAATGACGAAACGCCGTAACCGACACGATCCTCTCACACGGCTTTTTGAGCCAACCGCCAACGTAGATCTTAGCCTTGCGCATCGGTCCTAAGACCTCGCTTTGCGCCTCTCTGATCTGTTTTTTTCGCAGATGCGCCAGCTTTGGATCCGCAAGATAACCGTTGGCATAGCCGGTGGGAAATTTTTTATCGTCCAAAAGCCAAACGCGCATGCCCAGCTCCTTGGCGGTTTTCAGAATAAACCCAAAATCCTCCCACCACTGCTCCTTGCAAAAATTCTCGTAGGGACGGCTCTCGGCGCACAGCTCACGGATACCGCTGTTATAGATGGCAAGGATCTCCTCGCGGACGCGTTCCTGCGGTTCTCCATGCAACCAAAGGAACGGAATTATGTAACTGCCATATTGGTCAGACAGGCATTGTTCAATCCGTTGCTCCATGATTCTTCCTCCTGTGATCAGTCAATCTCCACCCAAGCGCAAAGTGCATTGTGGTCAGAATAGTAGTGACCGCAGCTATCATCATCCGGAATTGCGTAGGACTCCTCCTTGTTGCAGGGCAGATTGGTGAAAATGTAATCAATCTTGTAGGTTCCGCAATCACCCTTGAAATGGTGGAAGCTTCCGGGAATTTCGGAGGTTGCTTCGATCATACCGATATTTTTGGTGTTCTCCAGAAGCAATTTAATCGAGTCGCTGTCCGGCAAAGCGTTGTAATCTCCGGTTGCGATCGAACGGTACGGTGTCTTTTGCATTTCCTGAGCAAGAATCATGCACTCAATGACGCGTGACATCTCGCCCATGTGGTCGGTATGAATATTGAAGAAGGAAATCGGAGCGGTGGCATCCTTGTGCAAAAGATCTGCTCTCGACAAAACGCGGGGACAGGTGCTCTGTCCGACACCGTCTACACGGCTTGCAGGTGTGTTGGGCGTCAAGGAGAGCCACTTTTCCTCGAATCCGCACAGATCAAACTTGTCCTTGCGGAAAGCGACGTGCGCACCCTCGCCGTGCATATGCTTATCTCTGCCGTGACCTACAACGTAATAATCGGTCAGATTGGCCTTCAACCAATCCACCATGAAGTCGTTTGCTTCTTGAAAACCGATCAGATCGGGGGCCTCGGTATTGATCAGATTCAAGATCTTTCCCGTACGGTTATCAAAATAGTTATTCTCATCAACCGGCACTCTGATACGAAGATTAAAAGTCATCACCTTAATTTTTGTAGCCATTTTTTGAACCCTCCTATTTGTAAAAAAGGTAGTATTTTTTTCAAAAAGGGGGATGCACGCGGAAAACGAGCACCCCCTACTGATTTGATAATTATTCCTCGGTTGCGGGAACATCCTCTGCGGATGCCTCTGCATAGTCCTCGGGCATTGCCTCTGCAGCTGCAGCAGCTTCCTCAAGAAGCGCACGGATAGAAAGGCTGACCTTCTGCTTCTCATCGTCGATTTCGATGATGCGCGCGTCAACCACCTGTCCGATCTCAAGCAGGTCTGCAGGCTTTGCAATTCTCTGCATAGCGATCTGAGAAATGTGAATCAGACCGTCTACACCGTCAATGATCTCTGCAAACGCACCAAAGGGCATCATGCTAACGATCTTAACCGATGCAATGTCACCAACCGCATACTGGGACTTGAAAATGTTCCAGGGATTGGACTCCTCGGTCTTGTAGCCGAGAGAGATTCTCTTCTTTTCAGCGTCAAAGCTCTTAACGAATACAGTGATCACGTCGCCAACCGCAACAACCTCTGCAGGGGACTTGATGTGCTTCCAAGAGAGCTCGGTTACGTGAACCATACCGTCAACGCCGCCAAGGTCTACGAATGCGCCGTAAGAGGTCATGCTCTTGATGGCACCGGTGTAGGTCTTGCCAACCTCGATGTTTGCCCAGAAATCAGCTTCCTGTGCACGGCGGTTTTCGCGCTGTACCAAACGGATGGAGCCAACTGCCTTCTTGGGGGACTTAACTTCGATGATCTTGAACTGAACCTCGGTTCCAACAAGGGTGGAGAGATCTCCGTCCTTCGGAACACCGGTCTGGGATGCAGGAACGAATACGCGGTTTGCGTTGCTGTAAATTACAACGCCGCCCTTAACTGCCTCTGCAACCTTGCCCTCGAGTACGGTCTTGTTTTCGCAAGCCTCTTCGATGACCTTCCAGTTCTTGTCTGCGTCAACTCTCTTCTTGGAAAGCTCCGCAACACCCTCAATGTCGCTCACACGGATAACAAAAGCTTCTACCTTGTCACCGTTCTTGAAGAGCTCGGTCAACTTCTTATCGGAGTCGTTGGTAATCTGGTCTGCTTTGATGTAGCCCGTTACGCCAACGCCAACGTCGAGCTGCAGCTCTGCGTCAGACACGTGTGTTACGGTACCGATAACGACATCTCCTGTATTTAAAGTTGAGCACGCAGACTCGTCGAGCATTTTTTCGAAATTTTCATTCATTTCGCTCATGGTTTTATATACCTCCTCTATTTCATCGCTCGGCGTCGATGCGCCCGCGACGATTCCAACGTTAGTAGATCCGGAAAGCATACCGAGATCAAGTTCGGCAGCATTTGCGATCCAGACCGTTTTGTCGCAATTCTTACGACAAATTTCATAAAGCTTTGCAGTGTTGGAGCTTTCACGTCCGCCTATCACAACCATAAAATCACAGGTCTTTGCCAGCGCCTCCGCCTCCGTCTGCCGCGTTTCAGTCACACTGCATATTGTATCAAAAATAATCGCGTTTGTATATAGGTTTTTCAGTTTTTTTTGAGATTTTTGCCAATTGACCAAATTTTGAGTCGTTTGAGCAACTAAAACAGGCGTTTTTTTGTGCACATTGTCTGCCTGTCGTTGTGAAAGTGCCGATTCCAATTCTTCCGGAGAAGAAAAAACGTATTTTTCGCCGTCGAAACAGCTCATAATTCCGATGACTTCGGGGTGATCTTTCGCTCCGATGAGGATAAAACAATGCTCCTCACCGCTATGCTCCTGCGCGATTTTATGAATTTTTTTCACATAAGGGCAGGTGCAATCTAACCACCGAAAATTGGGATTCTCGTCGCAGTAGCGCTCCAATAGCGCAACCGTTTCACGCGGACATCCGTGCGCACGGACAAGAACCGTTACGGGGTGCGCCGCATCCGCCTCTGCGGCAAGTTTCTCGATCTCGCCGGCTTCGATCGACTCAACGCCGCGGCGACGAAGCGAAGCATTATAGGTTTCGTTATGGATCAGATGCCCCAATGTAAAAATCCGTTCTCCCTCTTTCGCATCACGCAAAGCTTGCTCAAGACGGTCGGTTGCGCGCTTGACACCAAAGCAAAATCCGGCGTTTTCCGCCACGGTAATGTTTCTCATCCGGAAACCTCCTTCACTCGTTTTGCAATCCGATCACGCCCATCAATCGGTGCGGATTCCGATTTTCTCCTGAATGATATTCAGAATTCCGTTGGCACACTCCGCCGGTGTCATTCCGGAATTGTCAAAGGTGACCGCATCGGGTGCCGCAATTGCAGGCGCGATCGATCTTGTACTGTCTGCACGGTCACGTGCGATCATATCGGCAAGCACCTCTTCGTAAGAGGTTTCAATTCCCTTTGCCTTCAACTCATCGCACCGTCTTTGCGCACGGCACTCGTTGGAAGCCGTCAAAAAGATTTTCACATCGGCATTCGGAAGGATCACCGTTCCGATATCGCGGCCATCCATGTTAACACTGTGTCTTTTTGCAATATCCTGTTGCGTGTTGAGCAGAAAAGAACGAACCGCAGGAATCGCGGATACCGCCGAAGCATACATTGACATTTCAGGCGTGCGAATACGGTCACCGAGATTTTCACCGTTCAGATAAACGACCTGTGTTCCGTTTTCATACTTGAGATCAACGTGAATGTTACCAAGCAGTGCTTCCACACCCTTTGCATCCTTGGGATCGACGTTTTGGGAGCGAACGTAATAGCCGACGGTACGGTAAAGCGCACCCGTGTCAACGTAAATAATTCCCAATCTTGCGGCAAGCGTCTTGGCTACCGTTGATTTTCCGGCTCCGCTCGGCCCATCAATAGCGATCTGAATCATAAACAAAACCTTCCTTATTTTATTCTTCCTCCGCGGCGGCGTTTGCCGCAACCACGGCGGTAGAAAAAGCAATTTGCAAATTAAATCCGCCCGTATAGGCATCTACGTCAATAATCTCGCCCGCAAAATGCAGTCCCTTTACCAACTTGGACTCCATCGTCTTGGGATCGATCTCCTTAACACTGATACCGCCGCGCGTAACGATTGCCTCATCGATCGGTCGAAATCCCTTCAACCCAACGCGCATTCCCTTCATGGTTCTGACCATGCGTTCTCTTTCCTCTCGCGTTACCGAGTGCACCTTTTTCCGTTCGTCGATCTCACACAACCGAATAAAGGGGGAGATCAACTTTTGCGGCAAAAGATCGCTCAAGGCGTTCAGAAAGTCGCGGTTTTTATATTTTTCAAAATCCGATCGGATTCGCGCATCGAGTGTTTTTTCATCCAATGCCGGCTTCAGGTCAATTCTCGCCTCGTACTTACCGCTTGCAATGTCAGATAGATGTGCCGACGCGGAAAGGATCAAAGGACCTGTCAAACCGAAATGCGTAAACATCATCTCACCAAAATCTTCGTACACGGTTTTTCCATTGGCGGTATTGACAACGGTAAGGCTCACGTTCTTCAGAGAAAGGCCTTGCAAAGAGGCACAAAGCTTTCCATCGGCTACGATCGGTACGAGTGACGGATGAAGCGGCGTAACGGTGTGTCCCAACGCGGCGGCAAATCGATAGCCATCGCCGTCAGACCCGGTGGTCGGGTAGGATCTGCCTCCCG
>JAZRGI010000002.1:0-2479 GCA_045644105.1 Eubacteriales bacterium
TGTCGGTTGTCCCGAATGCTACACGACCTTCCGTGACGAGCTTTCAAAAACCGTTCGCTCGATTCACGGAACCACAACCCACAACGGAAACGTTCCCACAAAATACCGCGAGCAACAAGCACGGGCTACGCGGCTCAAACAACTGAAGGCGGAGTTGGATGCGGCGGTGCAGAAAGAAGATTTCGAACGCGCGGCGGCACTTCGCGATGAGATCCGAAAGCTTCAGGCAGAAGGCGAAAGGAAGGGTGAATGATATGGCATGGTATAATTCTGTAGGAAAATCGGCTGATACGGTCATCAGCTCTCGTGTTCGTCTTGCAAGAAATTTTTGCGGCTATCCGTTTGCATCGCGTCTTGACGTGGCACGCGCAAACGAGATCATCGAAAAGGTGAGTTCCCCGCTACAATCGTCGGGCTTTGAAAAGATTCTTTTTTCCGAGATCTCGCCGCTTTGCGCGACCTCGTACGTCGAAAAGCACTACGTCAGTCCCGAATTTGCATCCAAAGAAGCACCGCGCGCCCTGTTTTTGCATGAGCAAAGCGGCATTGCCGTGATGGTTTGCGAAGAAGATCATTTGAGAATTCAGGCAATCTTGCCGGGACTTTCGCTTGAGGAAGCCTATAAGCACGCCCTACTGACCGAAAAGCGATTGGATGAAGATTTTGATTTTGCATACGACGGAGAGCTTGGATATCTGACACACTGCCCCACCAATCTCGGTACAGGAATGCGTGCCTCGGTCATGATGTTTCTTCCCGCACTGACACGCGGCGGTTATATGGAAGCGCTTGCAAACCGTCTTTCCAAGATTGGGCTTACTGTCAGAGGTTTGTTTGGTGAAGGCAGTGGCTCGGCGGGCGCGATCTATCAGATCTCCAACCAGATCACGCTTGGTATATCAGAGGAGGAGATTCTTCGTCGTCTCAACGAGGCGGTCACACAGATCAGTGCAAGCGAGCAAAAGGCGCGGCAATCGATTACGGGAGATGCGCTTGACCGTTTGACCGACCGTATCAAACGCAGTGAAGGCACTCTGAAATATGCGCATATGATCTCATCGGTTGAATTTATCAAGCTCTTTTCCGACGTACGATTCGGCATCGCGCTCGGAATTGTTGATGACGTTGGATATGAGAAATTGGGAGAATTGTTGGTTGCGGCAATGCCCGCAACGCTTACCCTGGCAACCGAGCCTGCCCCCAAGAGTGAAGCAACAAGGGACAAGCTCCGTGCTCAAAAAATACAGTCGGTTCTTCTGAACCGATCGGCATAACGTGAGCGGCGCGCCTCTGCCGCTTGGGAAAGGAAGGTAATGCTTATGCGAAACCGTTTTACACAAAAAGCACAAAATGTATTAAATTACTCGATTCGCTTTGCCAACGAGCTTGGACACACCTATATCGGATCGGAACATCTGTTATTGGGACTTTTGGCGGAAGAATCCGGTGTTGCCGCGCATCTTTTAAAGCAACGCGGTGCAACGATTGAGGCTACCAAAAGCGCGGTTGTACAGGTTGCGGGCATCGGTACTCCGAGTTCACTTTCGGCAACCGATATGACACCGCGCACCAAAAATATCATTGAATCCTCACTCTATGAATCTCAACGGAACCGACAGGATTATATCGGAACCGAGCATCTGCTTTCGGCACTTCTGGGAGAACGTGATTGTGTCGCCGTTCGCATCCTGGAAAATCTCGGCGTTTCGGTAAGCGATTTAAAAAACGACGTTTCGGCATTTCTGACCGATACGCCCGGAACCGACCGTGAGGTTGGAAGCTTCTCCGGACGTACGTCGACCACCTCTGCGAGCGGCACGGGCGCGGGGCTTGATGCGGCGCCCACCCTGAAAAGCCACGGACGAGATCTGACAGCGCAGGCGCGTGAAGGCAAGATCGATCCGATCATTGGTCGTGACACCGAAACCGATCGCGTCATACAGATCCTTTCGCGCCGTACCAAAAACAATCCTTGTCTGATCGGTGAGCCGGGTGTCGGAAAAACCGCCGTGGTGGAAGGACTTGCGCAACGAGTCGTTGCGGGGAACGTACCCGAAAATCTGCGAGATAAGACCATTGTCACACTTGATATCGCTTCGATGATCGCGGGTGCAAAATATCGCGGTGAGTTTGAGGAACGCTTTAAAAACGTTATGGAAGAGGTGCGCAAGAACCCGCATTTGATCCTCTTTATCGACGAAATCCACACCATCATCGGCGCGGGTGCCGCTGAAGGAGCGGTGGATGCGGCAAATATCATCAAGCCTGCCCTGGCACGCGGCGAGATGCAGGTGATCGGTGCGACCACGATCTCCGAATACCGTAAGCATATCGAAAAAGACACGGCACTGGAACGCCGTTTCCAATCGGTCACGGTCGGAGAGCCGACAAAGGAAGAAGCGTTGCAGATTCTGCACGGTCTGCGCGACAAATATGAAGCACATCACAAATTGAAGATCACCGACGAGGCGTAGGAAGC
>JAZRGI010000003.1:0-7916 GCA_045644105.1 Eubacteriales bacterium
GGATCGGGCCGGGATGACGGTAGTCGCCCTCGTTGGTGTAATCGGGAATCATCTTTCTCATGATGTCCAAAAGATCGTGCTGGAGGTACTCCAGGTCGAAAGAATCGATATCGTGAGAGCACTCCTGAATCATAACCGAGCAGGTGGTGTGGTGCGATGCGATGCAAACCGTACCGTTTACGATACCCGATGCCTGAACGATCTCAATGATCTCCTTGGATACGTCGTGGAAAGTGGGGATCCAGCCTCTGGACTGCAGTTCCAATTCTTTTTGAAAAACCTTGAATTCCATGTTTAAAAACTCCTTTTTGTATGTTAATTTTTATTTTTCACTTGTTTTGCTCCGCCGGAATGCTCGCCGTCGGGTTGCATTATTTGTTCAACCGTTTGCCAACGGCGCCGCCGGGATGGATGACGGCAAACTTCTCGTTTTTAAAATCGGTGGCATCGATAACCGCCGTTTGCAATGCGTCAAAGATCGCACAGGTCACCGCAAAGCTTGTAGTACCCTGGCAGTTGTATTTGTCGCACTCTCTGGTCACTGCCATTTTGATGACGATATCGGATTTCTGCGCAAGGGGGGATTCGGTATTCTCGGTAACACCGATCACCGTAACGCCCTTGCTCTTACAAACATCGGCAATGGGAAGCAACTCGTCGGTCTTACCGCCTCTGGAGGCAAGCAACATGACATCGCCCTTTTGCAAAAAGCCCAAACCGCCATGAACCGCCTCTGCGGGAGAAATAAAGCGCGCGGGTCTTTCGATACAACACATCAGATGCGCAAAATGTTGGCAGGCAATGCCGGTGTGACCGCAACCTGCGGACGCGATGCGTTCTGCCGAAGCAAGAACCTTTACCGCCTCCTCAAACGCCGCCTCGTCGATCACCTCTCGCGTTTTGAGAAGCGATTCGGCTTCGATAGCAAATGCGTTCATTGCATTGGAGATCATCTCGCTCATATGCCGTGTACCTCATTCCAGGTCTTGCGGAGCGCATACAGCATCTCCTCTGCCGCCGCCTCGGGATCTGCCGCCTTGAGAATGCCGCTGGTGCATCCGGTTGCCTGTGCGCCTGCACGAATGACGTTGGCGACGTCGTCGGGACCCGAAATTCCGGCGCCCTGCAGAACCATGATATCGGGATTGATGCCTCTGACCGACTCAATGGTATCTACAACATACTTCATATCCGATGCCACACCGGTACCGATCAGCTCGGTCGGCTCGGCAACGATCAGGTTCGGTCCCATCTTGGCAATGGCACTGACCTCCTCGACGCTATCCGCGCAAACGATGGTGGCAAGACCAACCTCGTCGGCTCTCGCGATCGTCTTCTCGATCTCCTCCATGGTCAGCTTCTTCTCGGCATGGTTGAGCATTACGCCAACGGCACCTGCCTCCTTGACCGATTCGGGAAGTACCGATCCGAGTCCGCGACCGGGAACGAGATAATCCATATGCTGCGCGTAAACGTGCAGATACTTGGTGTTTTCGGCAATCAGACGGATATCGGCGTACTGCGGGGTAACGATAACGTCAAGATCGTACTTGTAGGCAATCTGATCGATGGTCTTTGCCAACTTGAGCATACGCTCGCCCCACATGATGCACTTGGGGCCTACCTCAAAAAACGGTGCTCTGATTTTGTAATTGGAATACATAATCTTACCTCTTTTCTTTTTATTGGCAGTCAAGCCAAAGCAAAGTCGCCAACAAAAGTTTCGGACCTCTCTTTCGTTTTGACTTTTAACTTTCTTTTTACTTTGCTTTCGCTTTTGATTGACTTACTATTTTGTCACCTTATATTTTACCATATCTTTAAAGAAATGTCAACTACTCTTTTAATTAAAATAGTTATATTTTTTTAAGAATTTCTTGACTTTCACAAATCGGTATGTTAAAATATCAACAAAGAAAGATTGGGCAACAAACGTTACGAGGTGATAAAAAGTTGAATATAGACGTTGAACAACGACGGGCGGAAATTATGGAGCGCATCCACTCCAAGGGAAGTGTAAGGGTTTCCGAATTGAGTCGGCACTACGGGATCTCCGAAGTGACCGTGAGAAGCGACCTGGAATACCTAGAATCTCAAGGTCAACTCAATCGTGTACACGGCGGTGCCATCGGCACCGGAAAAATGTATGCCAATATGGATTTGAGCGAGCGTTACATGACCAACGCAAGCTTTAAAAAAGGCATTGCCCGCATTGCCGCCGATCTGATCGAAGACGACGACACGTTGATGATGAATGCCGGCACCACTCTTGCATACGTATTGCACGCCGCCAAAGGGAAAAAGAATGTACGAGTCGTCACAAACTCTCTGCAAAACGCCATGGAGCTTGCCTCCCATCCCGGATTTAAGGTGATCCTTTTGGGAGGAGATCTCGATACGAAATACCAATTTACCTACGGCATTGATACCATCACACAACTTGAGCAATACCATGCGAACAAGTGCATCATCTCGGTTGACGGCATTCACAAGGCAGACGGCATGACGCTCTACTACGCCAACGAAAGCGCCATTGTCCGAAAGATGATCGCCTTCTCGGATCGTGTCATTGTGGTTGCCGACAGTACAAAGCTTGGAAAAAGCACCTTCTCACGCGTAGGCGATCTCTCGGACATCGACGTTCTCGTCACCAACAAAAAGGATGCCTGCGAAGAGATCGACACCCTCAACGAGTTGGGTGTCAAAGTTTTGCAAGCCCAATAACCGCAAAAACGGCAACGGAAAGGAGCGACCTGATTTGAAGATTTTATTTTTGGGAACCGGTGCCGCAGACTATCAGATACAACACAAAGGCTTGGACGGCTATCGCAGAAACAGCAGCATTTTGATTGACGGCACTCTGTTGATCGATCCCGGTCCATGCGTGCCGGATGCGCTTGATTGCTTTGACGTTCGGGTTGACGGCATCAAATACGTACTGCATACCCATACGCATTCCGATCACTACAACGAGGATACGCTTGCTCTTTTGCAGAGGCAGGGTGCCGCTCACGTCACGATTTCCGACGGCGAATCGATCGTCCTCGGCGGCTATCAAATCACTGCCCTCAAAGGCAATCACAGTATTCCCGTACAACACTTTATTGTGGATGACGGCAACCGCAGGTTGTTTTATGCTCTCGATTCGGCATGGCTTCTTTATGAAGAGATCAATGCCATCAAATCCTATGGAGGTGTCGATCTTGCCGTATTGGACGGCACTGTCGGCTTTGCCAAGGGCGACTACCGTATTTTCGAGCATTGCGATATGGACATGGTTATCGGTATGTCAAAATCGCTTGCGAAGTACGTCAAGGCCGTTTGCATCAGTCACATGGCGCGAACGCTTCACACCGATCACGCAACGCTCTCCAAAACCATGTCCGAGCATGGAATAACCGTCGCATACGACGGTCTTACGATCGAGCTATGATTTTTTTCAACATTTATCAGAAAAGTGAGAAATTGAAAATGAACCTGCACAATATTGAATTCAAGCGCCTGTTCGCGCTCAATTTTTATAAAAACCTGAAGCTCAACATCGGTGAGATGAGTCTTGGAAAGGATTTTATAACCGGGCAGAACGGCGATCCTTATCCGCTATTGTATAAAAGTGAGGACTGCGAAGAGGAGATCTGCCGTCACGCCTATACGGTGCACACGGGTGAAGCAAAGCGCTATCTGTGTCGCTTCTTCCCTTACGCCTCCTATGAAATTGCGGCGGACGTGTCGCACGGTTCTGCCGGTGTTTGCTTTTCTCTTCCCCAAACCGATGCGGTAACGATTACCTTATCCTCCGACGCGTTGACGTTGCAGTGCGGAGAGCGCACAGAGCATTTCCCTCTGCCCGATTGGAAGACCGCCGATGCCGCCATGAGAGTAAGTTGTCGACCGGGAGCTTTTGACGTTTATTTTTCCAACGGGGAGCATCTTGAGCACTTCCGCTCGCTTTCGGTTCCGTCGTTTGCCGACTCCCACCGCTACGATCTCTTCCGCGATGGCAAGGCAGCCGTGTGTCTTGCAGACGGCGCAACCCTTTATCGCGCCGGTGCCTTTATTGACAGTGGCATCTCGATTGCCGATCCCCGCACCCTTCGTTACGAAAACGGAGAACCGATGTATGAAAACGGAAAAATCTATCTGACCGCCTCGATCCGTCTGCAAAGCGGCAGTATGCAGGGTGTCTTTTCTTGGGTTCCCGGCACCGCCGAATTTGAACTGGTTGGAGTGATCTACTACGATAGTGGCGACGGAAAATGGTGTCGCGACGTGGCAGCATCGATTCTTTATCACCGAGAAAAGAAACGCTGGTATCTTTGGGTCTGCTCCTTTGCACATGATCACATCCTCGGTCATGCCGAATTTGAAGGAGATCCCCGTTTTGGCATCAACGTCATTGATATTGAGTTGATGAAGAAAGCAAAAGAGAACGAAACCTTTAGCGATTTTGTCGGCTTTGAGGGGGATGAAGATCCCGATTTCTTCTGGGATAGCGACATTCAAAAATGGAGAATGGCGATCTGCCGTATCAATCCCGAAACCAAGCGCTACCGTTACGTATTCTTTGAATCCAACGATCCCTTCTCGGACTACCGCTACGTGGGACAAGGCTTGGAGGGCGCCGAAACCGGTGGCTCGTTTGTAAAGTTGGACGGTGAATTGTATTTTCTGTGCGGAAATGATTTCAAAGCCGTATCCGACTACCGCATCTACTCCAAAAGCGGTATGGTGAATGCGAAATTTGACCTTCCCGACGGTGGCTTCCGCGGTTGGGGAACCCTGATTCCCGTCCGCATGGGAACTCGCACACGCCTGTATTGGATCACCTTTGATCGCCACCGCGGAAGTGACTACCCCTGGAGCTACGGAAATCTCTATTGCTTTGAGGCAATGATTTGAAAATAAAAATAACAAAAGCAAGGCTAACCCTTTCCAAAAAAGAAGCCTTGCTTTTTGTTTTATTTGTCTTAAGCTCTTTCCTCTTAAAGAACCTCCAACAAGCGAACGATGGTTTTCCAGAAAACCTCCACGCTGTCAAGCTCCAACGATTCATCCGGAGAGTGCAGATCATGCAGATTCGGTCCGACCGAAATGATATCCATATCGGGCAGATGCGAGAAAATGATACCGCATTCCAAACCCGCGTGGATAACGTTGACTCTTGCTTCCTCGCCCGTAACGTCGCGGTATGCTTTGATATACGCCTCGCGCAATGCCGACTCGGGTGCAAAATCCCAACCCGGATAGCGACTGTGATGATGTGCCGTTCCGCCGACCACCTCGGAGAGCGCATCAATCTCGCGAATCGATGCATCCAAACGGCTCTCGATTGCCGAACGCGCGGCAAAAACGAATTCCATTGCATCCGAAGAGGTACGAACCACGCCGAGATTGCGCGAAAATTCCACCAATCCCCTGACGTTGCGGCTCATCTCAAAAACACCGTTTGCCGATGCCGCAAGAATGGCAACGGCTTTTGCCGTGCATCCTCTCGTCAACATTACTGCCTCTGCGTCGGCATCCTCTACTGTTACCGAAAATCCTCTGTCCTCCAAAACCAATTCACGTGCGATCAACTCTGCCTCTGCCGCAAGCGCATCGGCAGCCGTCTGTGCATCGGGCACGGCAATCAAGGCAACGCACTCACGCGGAATGGCGTTATCCTTGGAACCTCCGTTAACAGAGATCAAACGCACGTCGCAGACCGGCTTTAGGGAAGCAAGCAGACGTCCCATCAATTTAGTGGCATTGGCTCTGCCGCAACTGATGTTCTCTCCCGAATGTCCCCCCATCAGTCCGCTTACCGAAACGCGCAACGCGTTGCCCGAAAAAGGCTCAACCTCCAGAGGAAGTGTCAATTCGGAGCGCACACCGCCCGCGCAACCGCAGGTAATGGTTCCGAGTGCTTCACTATCGGCATTGACCATACGACGTGCCGAAAGCTTGGAATAATCAAATCCGTGCGCGCCGTTGAGTCCTACCTCCTCGGCAGTGGTAAACAGGCACTCCACGGCGGGATGCGACTCGATTGCACCGTCAAGAACTGCAAGCATCAACGCAACGGCAACACCGTTGTCTGCCCCAAGCGTGGTGCCTTTCGCGCGCAGTACGTTCCCATCCACCCAAAGCTTGATGCCCTCGGTTGAAAAATCGTGTTCAACGCCCGCGTTCTTTTCGCACACCATATCGGTATGGCCCTGAAACAGGACCGGCTCACGCATCTCCTGTCCCTCGGTGGCGGGCTTTTTGATCAGTACGTTGTGCAGTTCATCACGGTAGCAATACAAGCCTCTTGTCTTTGCAAAAGCTTCCAAATAATCGGCAACCGCCGCTTCATGGTAGGACGCACGCGGAATGGCACTGATCTCCTCAAAATAGCGAAACAGAGCCTCCGGTTGACGTCCGCAAATCACATATTCCATAATCCAATCCTTTCGATGTATCTCTTCAACACGATTCAAAGACGCACCTTTCTCTCACGGGAAAGATTGATTGCGCCCTCACGCAACATATCCAGATGATCCAACGATTTTCCCGTACCGATTGCCACGCAGGAAACGGCGTCATCTGCCACGCGTGTTTTAATGCCGGTTGCACGAGTCACCAACTGATCAAATCCGTAAAGCAGGCTTCCGCCTCCCGTCATAACGATACCGTTGCGCAAAATATCACCCAAAAGCTCGGGCGGCGTTCTCTCGATCACCGAACAAATACCGTTGAGGATCGCCGTCGTCGGTTCTGCCAACGCTTCGATCATTTCTTTTGAGCTGATTCGGATGACCTTGGGAAGTCCCTGTGTCAGGCATCTGCCCTTGACCTCCACAAATTTGGGTTCCGCATGATCGTAAACCGCACCGATCTGCTTTTTGAGCATCTCTGCCGTTCTCTCACCGATCACCACGTTGTACTTACGACGAACGTATTTCGTAATTGCCTCGTCAAATTTATCACCCGCGATCTTAATCGACTCGGATACCACGACACCGCCGAGCGAAAGCACGGCAATGTCGGTGGTTCCGCCACCAATATCGACCACTAAATTTCCGTTTGGCGCGTAAATATCCAAGCCCGCACCGATCGCCGCCGCAGTAGGCTCCTCGATCAGATAGGTTTTTTGCGCTCCCGCCTCGCGTGCGGCATCGATCACCGCGCGCTCCTCCACCTCGGTAATTCCCGACGGAATGCAGATCATAACACGCGGTTGGAAGAACATACTGCCGCAAGCACGTCGGATAAAATACTGGATCATCCGAAGCGTTATCTCGTACTGGCTGATGACACCGTCACGCAGAGGACGAACTGCCGTGATATTGCCCGGCGTTCTACCCAACATTTGTTGCGCCTCTTCTCCGACCTTGAGAATGCGGTCGGTCATGGTATCAATAGCAACTACGGAGGGTTCCTTGAGGACAATGCCCTTTCCCTGCACGTATACCAACACGGTTGCGGTTCCGAGGTCGATACCGATATTCCGACTCAACTTCAAATTAACGAAGCGCGACAAAAAGCCTCCCAGCTTCGCTTTGTTACGCGACCGCGGTACCTGCGTTCTTTTCTGCATAGACTGCTCTCCCTTATTGGGTTGCTGTTGCGGCACTATCATCCCTCCCCTCAACCGTTTTTGATCCATACGTATTCATTATACATGATTTTTATATAAAAATCAATCTTTTTTACAAAATCTTTTTCAAAAGCGGCAACACTCGCCGCCCGTTGTTAGATACGGTCGAAATATTCTGCCGCCGCGAGCGCCGCCACGGTTCCGTCCGACACTGCCGTCGTCAACTGCCGCACGCGCTTGCTTCGGCAATCTCCCGCGGCAAAAACGCCCTCGGTTGAGGTGCGGCAACCGTCATCTGTAACGATATAGCCCTCGTCATCCAATTCCACCAAATCGGCAAACGCCATATTCTGCG
>JAZRGI010000004.1:0-2392 GCA_045644105.1 Eubacteriales bacterium
GCGGCACCGAGGATCAGATCCAACTCGTCTTCCTCCAACTTGCGATGCAATGCGCAAAGCGCACACCCGCAGGAAGGATCCGCCGCAGACGCCTCAAACGCCTCGTTGACGGGAATGGTAAAATTCATATCCATAATCAAAAAGTTCCTTTTCGTTATTGCATTTTCAGAAAAAAACGTGTATAATATATAAGTATAACATAATTGTGAAATACTTTCAAGAGATTTACGTAAATATTTTAATTTAACAAAAGGAATCAGACATGAATTACACCCACGCGTTTTTTGATCTTGACGGTACCTTGACCGACTCCGCACCCGGAATCGTCAATTCGGTCTGTTATGCCCTGCGAAAGCTCGGCATTACGCCGCCTCCCCGCGAGGAACTGACCTGCTTTATCGGGCCTCCGCTCGCTTGGAGCTTTTCGACCTATTTCGGAATGAACGACATCGAAGCACAACGCGCGGTGGATGCCTACCGCGAATATTACCGTGCCGGCGGGTTATTGGAAAACAGTGTATACGACGGCATTCCCGCCCTTCTGCAAAAACTGAACGATGCAGGTATCATCTGCATACTTGCCACTTCCAAGCCGCATATTTTTGCCAACCGCATTCTGCAACACTTCTCTTTGGACGGTTATTTCAAGCTTGTGTCAGGCCCCGAATTAGACGGCACAAGAGGTGAAAAAAGCGAGGTCATCGCCTATGCGTTGGAACAACTCGGCATCGACGGATCGCGTGTTCTGATGATTGGAGATCGCGAACACGACGTCCTCGGCGCAAAACAATTCGGTATCGACTGTGCAGGCGTGCTTTGGGGCTTTGGCTCCGAGGACGAGCTTCGCATCGCAGGCGCGACCTATCTTTGCCGTACCGCCGATGACGTAGCCACCGCTCTTTTGGACAATCATACCGCGAAACCTTAAGCTTTTTTTGAAAACCACTTGAC
The DNA here is from genome assembly GCA_045644105.1 of Eubacteriales bacterium. Taxonomy (GTDB): domain Bacteria; phylum Bacillota; class Clostridia; order Oscillospirales; family CAG-272; genus UMGS1865. The sequence continues at coordinate 952 of JAZRGI010000004.1, forward strand.
GAACCCCCAAAAATTGATTATAATAATATCAATCGACAAAATTCCATCGCAGAAAGGATTTCTATCATATGTACCGTATCGGAATAGACCTTGGCGGAACCAACATCGCCATCGGTATCGTAAACGACGAATTCAAGATCATTGCGCAGGGCAGTGTCCCCACGTTGGCAAACCGCGAAGGAAACGCGATTGTTGACGATATGGCGGCTCTGTGTAAAAAGTTGCTTGCCGAAAACAACCTGACCGAGTCCGACATCGACTCGCTCGGCATCGCATCTCCCGGTATCGTAGATGACGAAACCGGAAAGATCGTCTACGCCAATAACCTCAATCTCAGACACTACCCCATCATTCCTCTGCTCAAGGAGCGTCTTGCCATCAAAGAAATGCACATTGAAAACGACGCAAACGCCGCAGCATGGGGCGAAGCCATTGCCGGCGCGGCAAAGGGCAGTAAATCCTCCATTATGATCACTCTCGGCACGGGTGTCGGCGGCGGAATTGTTTCCGACGGTAAGGTGTTCAAGGGATTCAACTCGGCGGCAGGCGAGCTCGGACACATTGTAATTCAAGTAGACGGTCGTCAGTGCACCTGCGGTCGTCGCGGTTGTTGGGAAACCTACTCCTCGGCTACCGGTCTGATCAAAACCACGCAGGAAAAGCTTGATGAGTGTGCGGCAAACGGTCGCGCTACCGTAATGACCGAGTTGGTTGCACAAAAGGGCAAGGTCACCGGACGCACCGCGTTTGACGGTATGCGCATGGGCGACGAGGCGGCAACCGAGGTGGTTACCGAATACATCAACTACCTTGCAAGCGGAATCACCAGCATGGTAAACATCTTCCAACCTGAAGTGCTCTCAATCGGCGGCGGCATCTCCAACGAGGGACAACTGCTTCTTGATCTTGTTACTCCTCTGGTACGCCGTGATCAATACGGTGCCAAGCACGTTTGCCTGACCGACTTGCGCATTGCGCAGCTTCGTAATGATGCGGGCATCATCGGTGCGGCAGTACTGGGTATGTAAGCAGAATATAAAAAGAGCGGATTTGGGTACCTACCATAAAGCAGTTTTATATCAAAGTCAAAAACGGGCGAGAAAAATCTCGTCCGTTTTTCACACCTCCTTCTCTGAAAGGTATAGTGTTTTGTTTTATACTGTATTTTAGTTTCGAGCGGTAAACAAGCGGTGTTTTTGCTTACGCAAAAGTGATGTTATTCGCTTCACTATAGTGATGTTGCTCCCGTCGGTCGCAATGATGTGATGCTTACCCACTGTGCCGAAGGCACAACATCATTGCTGCAGGCGCATTATTAGGCAAAGCCGACATCACTTGACTTTTCGGCTTACGCCTTGATTTATAGACGAAAGTATGATATAATTGCATATAACAACAGCTTGATTACTATCACACTTGTTGCCGAATCAGTCCCAATTTT
>JAZRGI010000005.1:0-4796 GCA_045644105.1 Eubacteriales bacterium
ACAGAACGACATGGCTACGATCCGACTTGTCTGTACCTGCGTCATACCGTCCTCCATAGTGATTGCATAATGTTTAAAAAGGGAGATTCACGCCGAATGCTCCCTTTTTATTTGATCTTTTATGCGTTTTCCAAAAGCTTCTCTACCGCCGCGATACGAACGCAAAGCGTCAATACATTCATCGCCTCCTGCAAGCTCTCCTGATCGGGGAACGTAGGAGCAATGCGGATATTGCTGTCGTACGGATCGTTTCTGTAAGGATAGGTAGCGCCTACGTCGGTCAACTTAACGCCGGCTTCGGAGCAAAGTGCATAGGTGCGCTTTGCGCAACCTTCCTTCACGTAAAGGCTAACGAAATATCCACCGAGAGGCTTTGTCCAGTGTGCAACACCGGTGTCCTCAAGATCACGCGCCAGGGTATCCAGAACGATCTCAAACTTGGGACGGATCAGATCCGCAAGCTTTCTCATATGCTTGCGAACGCGGTCGGACGTACCGAAAAAGCGAACGTGGCGGAGCTGATTGATCTTATCAAATCCGATGGTCTGCGCACCGATGATGGGCATGATCTGCTTCAGGTTTTCCTCGGAAGCCGCCATAATGGCTACACCCGATCCGGGGAAAGAAATTTTAGAAGTCGATGCGAAATAGAATACGCGATTGCGGTTGCCGTATGCCGAGCAAGCCTCAAATATATCGGCAAGCGTATCCTCGCGATCGGGATAGAGATCGTGAACCGCATAAGCGTTATCCCAAAAAATACGAAAATCCTTTGCCGCGGTTTTCATCGAACCGAAACGGCGAACGGTTTCATCGGAATAGGTGATTCCGTCGGGATTGGAGTATTTGGGGCAACACCAGATACCCTTTACCTGGGGGTCGTTTGCCGCAATCTCCTCTACGCGATCCATATCGGGACCGGTAGCGGTCATCGGAACGGTGATCATCTTGATACCGAGAGATTCGCAAATGCCGAAGTGACGGTCATATCCGGGAGCGGGACAAATAAATTTGACCTCTTCCTCACGGCACCACGGACGGTCACTGTCGCATACACCGTAAAGCATTGCGCGCGCAACGGTGTCATACATCAGGTTCAACGAGGAGTTTCCACCGATAAACAACTCCTTCTCCGAAAGGTTCAACAGATCGGCAAACAAGTGCTTTGCTTCCTTGATACCGTCAAGGATACCGTAGTTACGGCAATCAAAGCCGTCCGAAGTAAGACAATCCTCGGAATAGGAAATGCAACCCAACATTCTTTGCACAAGATCCAACTGCTCGGCTCCCGGTTTACCGCGGGAAAGATCAAGTGAGAGGTTTCTTGCTTTTGCCGCCTCGTATTCCTTTTTCAATTCCGCAAGCGTGGCGGAAAGACCTGTACGATTCAACTCCAAGTAATTCATTTCGTTTTCTCCTTGCTACCATTGGAAATATCCTCGCGCACGCAACAAAGGTGTGATGCGCTCGGTTCATTAAGAGATATTATATCACAATCAAGAAAGAATTGCAATAGTTTTTTGCAATTTTTAAAATTTAATTTTGCATTTTTTGATTCATTCTATTGCTTTTTCCCAAAAATTTGACACAATTTCTGCAAGTTCCGAAGAATTGCCTGCATATTTTATTTCAGACCAGTGTTCAGGGAACAGAATTTTCTGCCGTTCGCTTCCCCATCGGTCATCGATCAGTACAATGACACCGCGGTCGGTTTCGGTACGGATCACCCTGCCCGCCGCCTGCAAAACGCGATTCATGCCTGGATAAGTATAGGCATAGTCAAATCCGCGTTCGCGCGTCGTTTCATAGTAATCCCTTAAAATATTGCGTTCATTGGAAATTGCCGGCAGTCCCGTTCCAACGATCACGGTTCCGATCAAGCGATTGCCCGGAAGATCAATTCCCTCGGAAAAAGATCCACCCAATACGCAAAATCCGACGCGAAGCTTACCGTCCTCCCGAAAGGTATTCAGAAAATGTTCTCTTTCATTCGGGGACATTCCGCGCTTTTGCACGACGGTTTCCACCGATGGGTAACGCAACGAAAACACCTCCCGTACCTTTTCCATGTAATCGTAAGACGGAAAATATACGATATAATTTCCAAGTTTTCCGCTTACCGTTGCGGCAATCAGTGATGCAAGCTTTTTATAGGATTTTGCACGATCCTCCATCCGTGTGCTGATTGCGGGAACCGCCACAAGACAACAGTTCGATTTCTCAAACGGTGACGGTAGAGAGATTCGCACTGCCCCTTTTCCGCCTCCCAAAATATCGGCAAAATAATCGGTAGGCGTCAAGGTTGCCGAAAACAGGATCGATGATTTTGCGCGTGCAAGGCAGGTATCAAGTATGCGCGATGGATCCAAGCAGATGATGCGAACCGTACAATACTCCCCCTCAAGCTCTGTAAACGTCAAAAAGTGCTCGTCATAATATTCCGAGATCACTTCAAAATGTTTCAAGTTGGCGGCGGCAGCGTGCACTTCGATTTCGTATGCATCACCACGGTGAGTACGGAGCCAAGCACCCATCGCCGTTCTGACCTCACGCACCATCGCATAAAGCGATTCCGTCGGTTGACGACTGACATCGTAGCCATGCTCTACCCCCGCATCATCCTTGTACACGGTATCTCGGCAGATTCGACGCATACCGTACACCGTAACGTTCAGTTTCTCCAAAGCCGCACGTAAAGTTTCCTCACTTTCGGGAAGGGCACGCCAAAGCGCGACAAAGCGCTCTCCCTTCAACTCTGCGGAATACATCGACATGGCTCGGTCCGCAAGATTGTGCGCCTCGTCGATCAAGAAAACATAGCGATTGGAGGCAGGTGCATCGGCGTCAAAATATCTTCGCAAATAGACGTGCGGATCAAAGACGTAGTTATAGTCGCAGATGACTACGTCGCAAAATTCCGAAAGCTCCAATTGGAACTCATACGGACAGATATGGTACTGCTCGGCAAGTTCGAGAACTTTTGAACGAGGGAAGCCAAATCCACCCGAAAGCGCTTGACACACCGCCGCACCGCATCGGTCATAAAATCCCTTTGCGTAAGGACAATCCAATGGATTGCAGTGCCGTGAAATACCGGCGGGATCGGCTTTTGCCGCTTCGTTCCGGCAGCTCTGCTCCCGTGCCGTCAAAACAACGGTGCGCAGACGCGCTCCCGATTCAAAAAGTTGTGCCGAGGCTCTGTATGCCTCCCGACGGGTAGATGCCTTTGCGGTAAGATAAAAGATCTTATCAACCCCACCTTCCCCAAGCGCGCGCACGGCGGGATAAAGGGTTGAGAGTGTCTTTCCCGTACCCGTAGGTGCCTGCGCAAAAAGCCGCTTGCCCGCGCGGATATCGCGGTAACATTCACGGATCAGAATATCCTGTCCCTCACGCACACCGGCATAGGGAAAGTACGCGGAATTGGCAGACGGAATCAAAGAGGTCTGTCGTTCCATCAGAATACGCGCGCGGTACTCGATCCGCTCCAATAGCTTCAGATAAAAAGTTTCAAGCTCCTCCGCACTGCAGAGCGACATCAGATGCTTCACCTCGCCGTCGTCTATACGGTAGTAAGTCAGGCGTGTCTGAACACTTTCAAGCTGCCGTTCTTTGCAAAGAAAGTAGGCATAGCAACGGAGTTGCGCATCGTACGCGGGTGGCGGCGGAAGCTCATATGCCGATGCTCCGACGGTCTTGATTTCATCCACCGTCACGGGATCGGTCCAAATCAAACCGTCCGCCCTTCCGCTCACCTCAAAGGCGATTCCGTGAAAAAACGTCGTATTGCACAGAGTCTGCTCGGCATCGTATCGCGCACCCGCCTCACTTTGCATCTTGCGATGGATCTTTGCTCCGATCGCCGCTCGCTCCGGAGAAAAGCGCTTGTTTTTTCCGGGGCGCAGATCAAGATCTCCCCCCAAAAGTGCCATCGCGCAAAGCTCGGTAACCGAAAGCGTGACCACAGCTCTTTCAATATCGTATTTCATTGTGATCACACTCCCTTCCATTCTATAGTATTATTATAGCATATGCGATCAAAAAAAGTTAATTTATCCGTCACCGTTCTCTACCGCATAGCTCACAAGCACCTCATCCGCATCAAACAAGACCTCAATTCCGTAATATTGAGCCTCCTCTGCGATGCGTTTTGCAATGGCTTCCTCGCGTTCGTCGGTCGGTGTCGGCAGATGCAATTGTCGAACGTAAATAGACTCGGACAACGATCCGATGAAATAGGTTGCCTGATTGTAATATCGGCAAATTACAAGCTCATCGATCACGGTGCACCGTTGCGCAATCGCCGCCCTTTTGATTTCATAATCCTTCGCAACAGCGCCGCGTGCGTCATTGACAAGAACAGCGTATCCGCTTTGCGTATAAAGATATAGATTTCCGTATCCTGTTTCAAATTTGGTAAGATGCAGATCGGAAAAGTCGTTTTTAGTAACGTACCTCGACGTACAAAGCGCAACCGATAAGAGTATCGGCAAGACAAGAAGCCATACAAATCTGCGCAAACGGAGGGTGGCAAACAATATCATAGCAACGGTCATAACCGCCAAAACACCAATGCTCCATACATCATTCAACGGCAACAGTACACCCTCCACCGATGCCGAAAAGTCGGTAACCGCAAGCACAAGGCTTGCAACCCATTCGCAAAGCGACGGTAAAAAGCCGAGAAACGGAAACAAGACGGTCAACAAGGAAAGAACCAACAATAACGTTATGGGGATGCTCAACACCAACGTTGTCGGCACCGATGAAAGTGAAAAGGTACCAAACACAAAGGC
>JAZRGI010000006.1:0-10347 GCA_045644105.1 Eubacteriales bacterium
AGCGTGCGCAAAAATCTCTTGGAGAGGACGGTGTAGGTGATGTTCAAACGTGCAAACTCGATCTGACGGGGGAATCCGACAGGATTTCCCGGAATATCCACGTTGTCGCGTACCCAATTGTAGAGCGGACGGTGGATCTCATACTCCAACGAGCAGAGCGAGTGGGTAATGCCTTCAAGCGCGTCCTGAATGGGATGCGCGAAGTCGTACATCGGGTAGATGCACCACTTGTTGCCCTGACGGTGATGCTCAACGTACTTGATACGGTAGATAACGGGATCGCGCATACAGAAGTTGCCCGATGCGAGATCGATCTTTGCGCGAAGGGTATATTTTCCTTCGGGGAACTCGCCGTTCTTCATGCGTTCAAAGAGATCAAGGCTTTCCTCTATCGGACGGTCACGCCAGGGGGAAACGGCGGGGTGCGTCAGGTCGCCGCAATATTTGGGATTGCGGAAGTCCTCTGCGGAAAGCTCACAAACGTAAGCCAAGCCCTTTTCAATCAATCCTCTTGCCAATTCGTAGTCCTTTTCAAAATAATCCGAACCGTAGAAGAAGCGATCCTCCCAATCAAATCCAAGCCAATGGATGTCCTCCTTGATGGCGTCAACGTACTCGGTATCCTCTTTGGCTGGATTGGTATCATCCATACGGAGGTTGCACATACCGTTGTACTTACGCGCGGTACTGAAATCCACGCACATCGCCTTGCAGTGACCGATGTGGAGATAACCGTTGGGTTCGGGAGGGAAGCGCGTGTGGATTTTCATGTCGGGGTTGTTAACAAGGTCCTCGTCAATGAGGTCCAAAATAAAGTTTCTATCAAGTTCTGCCATGTCTGTATTCAAAACCTTTCTCAAAATCAAAGTGCATGAATGGTCGCGTCAATGCGGGCGCGGGTTTCGTTCTCACCGAGGATCTGCATGACCGTGTAGAGATCGGGAGCGTTCAGTTTGCCGGTAACGGCAACGCGCAAAAACATACTGACGTCGGCAATGTTGCCGCGGAACGCCGAGGGATCTGCCTTGTACGCCTTCATATCGTCGGCGTATCCGATCTCGCGAGCGATCGTCTTGATGCCCTCAAACCAAGCGTTCATATCGTCGTCGTGACGGTAGGCGTCAAGGAACTTTTGCAGAGCACTCTTGATATCGGCTCTGTCAAACTGTTCGGGGTAGGCGTCTTCCTGCTTGTAGTCGAAGAAGAAGCCTATATAAGGCTTTGCGTCTGCCCAGGTTGCAAGGTCTTTACGCGGCTTTTTGCCACCGCGACCGATTGCGAAGATGGCTTCGGTGAAGGCGGGATCCTTTTCAAGCTTTGCACCGAAATCGGGATCGTATTCCTTTGCCCAAGCCGTCACCTGCTCGGTGACCTCTTTTGCGCTCATGCGGGAGATGACGTTTTTGGAAACGTCGTTGAGCTTGTTGAAATCAAACAGACAACCCGACGAGCTCATCTTCTTGATGTTGAAGGGGAAGTCGGTGTAGGGCTTGTCTGCGTTTTGCATATGCCACTCTTCGTAGTTGGAGTTGAGCAAGGTCATAATATACTCGCATACGCAGTCGGGGGCGTATCCCATGCGACTGTAGTCGTCCATGTTTGCACCCATATCGCGTTTGGAGAGCTTTTTCTTGTTGCCGTTCTCGTCAAGACGCATGATCTGCGCAATGTGCATATACTTGGGCAGACGGAATCCGAGATAACGGAAGAGCATGATGTGCTTTGCAAGACTGGGAAGCCATTCCTCACCGCGAATGACGTGCGTGGTGCCCATCAGATGGTCGTCCACCGCGTGCGCAAAGTGATAGGTGGGAATGCCGTCCGACTTGAGCAGAACGAAATCCTCGTCGTTTTCGGGAATTTCAAGCTTGCCCTTGATCAGATCGGTAAAGGGCGTTTTCTTTTCGGGATCGCCGTCGGCAAGCAGACGAAGCACGAAGGGATTGCCTGCCGCAAGATTTTCCTTGACCTCATCAAGGGTAATCTCGCGTGCCTTCAACATAGCCTCACGTTGCGCGCTCTGATCCTCATGCCAATCCTTTGCCTTGATCTCCGCCTTTTTATCAACGGCGTTCAGGGCTTCCAATTCTTCTTTGGTGGTAAAGACGGGATATGCCTTGCCTTCGGATACCAACTGTTTGGCAAAGACGTGATAGATCGCGGCACGTAGACTCTGACGGTATGGCCCGTAATCGCCTTTGTCACAGATCTCACCGTTCTCACCGATCACGGCACCCTCGTCAAAGCAGATGCCATAGTGCGCCAACGTGCGGATCAATCCTTCGGCGGCACCGTCAACCTCGCGCTTTGCGTCGGTATCCTCGATGCGGAGGTAAAATACACCGCCGCTCTGATGCGCAAGACGCTCACCGATGGTGGAGGGGAAAAGACCGCCAAAATGCACGAATCCCGTAGGACTGGGAGCAAAACGCGTTACTTTTGCGCCTTCGGGCAACTGTCGCGGCGGATATTTTGCCTCAACGTCGGCGGCGGTTTCGGTTACGTTCGGAAAAAGCAGGTCGGCAAGAAGTTGATAATCCATGATTCTTTCTATATCCTTTCTGGTTGTCAATCAAATAAGTAGCGCAGTCGGTCAAGCGCGGTCTTCAGAGAAACCGACTCCCCGTGTCCGGGGTAGATGGGAAGATCTTGCGGCAAATTTCGCATATCGGAAAGCGAGGAGAAGAGCGTCTGTCCGTCACCGCCCCAAAGATCGTATCTGCCGTAGGTGTCCGAAAAGAGGGTGTCACCCGTCAGTAAAAGCTCATCGTTGCAAAGATAGCAGACCGAACCCTGTGAGTGACCGGGAGTGTGGATCACGCGGATGCACTCGTTTCCCAAGTTCAATTCGTCGCCGTCCGAAAGAAGCTTGTCGGCAGGACGGTAGACCTTATCCATGCGGAAGAAGGTGTAGAAGGCGTTTTTGTGTCCGTCGGTCAACATTTCGGCATCAAATTTGTGAATATACAAGGGTGCGCCGGTTGCATCACGCAGACGGTCTACCGACACGATGTGGTCAAAGTGTCCGTGTGTCAATAAAATGCAGTCAAGTGTTGCGCCCTCCGCGCTCACGGCATTGAGAATCGTACGCGCATCGGCACTCGGATCGACCACCGCGGCGTGTCCGTCCGACAATAGCAGATAGCAGTTGGAGCCCCATGAGCCGGGGTAGAGATTGCGAATTTCCAAAGTTTCACATCCTTAAAAAAACATCATCTTATATTATAACACACTTTTGCACTTTTGTCCATATCTTTTGCCGAAAAAAGAAAGAGAAGCATCAAAAAAACTTTTTCAAAAAAGCAAGGCCCCCACCCGTGACCGAGCGAGAGCCTTTGAAAAAGTTGTGTGGTTATTCGCTTCGCAGTGCCTCAACGGGATTTCTCTTTGCGGCAATGCTTGCGGGGAACAGACCTGCGATAAAGGTCAGGAACATACTGATCACCACAAGGACGATCGCGCCCTCAATGGGCAGAACCGCCTTGAGAGAGGCGATCTCGGTATAGTGATAGAGAATGAGGTTGATCACAATGTTAAAGCAAAGTGTGGAAAGAATACCGATGAGTCCCGCCACAAAGCCAACGATCAGGGTTTCGGCATTGAATACGCGGCGGATGTCGCGCTTGGAGGCACCGATGGCACGCAGAATACCGATCTCTTTGGTTCGTTCAAGCACCGAGATATAGGTGATGATACCGATCATGATCGACGATACCACCAACGAGATGGCAACGAATGCGATCAGAACGTAGGAGATCGCGTCTACAATTGTGGAAACCGACGCCATCATAATACCAACCATGTCGGTGTATTTGAGTTGATCGATTTCGGGAACACTGTCGTTGTAGTCCTTGATGAAGGCTTCAATGATTTCTTTGGACTCAAAGTCGACGGCAAAGAAATTGATCGAGGCAGGGGAAGCCGCTTCGGCATCTCCGAGCGTCTTCAGGATCGTTTCGTAGGTTGCGTCGGTTTGAGGCGCCATTTTATAAAGCATCTCCTCGATGATGACAAACTGATCGTCGGGAATAAATCCGCCCTGCAACATCGCGGTGAAGATCTTTTCGGTCACCTTCAGGGATTTCAACTGTTCGGTCACCTGACCGTAGATCGACGTCATAACGGTTTCACCGCAAAGCGACATCAAGCCGGGAATGCCGGGGATGGCGGGCATGGTTTCGGTTGCCGGTGTGTCGGGGATACCTACCAAAGTCAACATAATCTGCTCCATCGAGAGGATCGGCATCAGTGTGGTGTAGTTGGTCGGTGTAACCGCAACGCCGTTGGTCATTTGACTGACGATCGACATAATGGGAGCAAGCCTGGTGTCGGCATCGGTATACTTTTGTTGGATCACCTTGATCATACCGTCGATGATTTTCGTCTGATATTGAGCGGACATCAGATTGAAGAAGCCGAGGAAGGTTTCGGCATCGGTGACCACAAGACGGTCGGCAAATTCCTGATTCTGCGTCAACTCTTTGGTCATATAGTCGTAAAGTTGCTGCATCTTCGAGGTGTCTACCTTTTCGATCAGTTCACCGATATTTTCTTTGGTATAGTGGATGCGCTCAAACTTCAAGCCCGAAAGAACGTTGTATTCGGGGGTTGCCTTTTGTTGGTTGAGTACCTCGATCCGATTGTTGTTACCGAGGATCGAGTCGGTCAGTGCTTTGGTGTAGCCAAGCACACCCGAGATCGAGGTTGCGGCGGTGCCTTCGCGCGGGCGAACGATACCCGTGATCACGATGGTGGTTCCGTTTTTCTTTACAAATGCCTCCTGGTCAAAGGCACCCTCACGGATATCGTACCAAACGGGGTAGGTCGTGCCGTCCACCGTATAGGTTGCACTCTCGTGCTTTGCAAAGAAGTCGGAGGTGTTCAAGAGGAGAAATTCCTTACCCAAAAAGTCCGAAAGCTCAAACGGCTCAATGGGTGTGGTGTCGTACTTGCCTTCGGTCATCAGGTCCTTCATAATGTCTTCCAATTCCGATTGATCAAGCACACCGAGCATATAGAGTGCCATTTTACTGATCTGGTTGTTCTGATTGACGACGAGAACCACTTCATTGGCGTTTTGCGGCCATTGGCTACCGGCTCCCACAAGCTCGTATTGTTCGTCAAGCAACTCCTGATTGTTGATCATTTCGGAAAGTACACTCAAGCCGCCAACCGACTCCATCATGGTACTGACACCCGAAAAGCTTTCGCCCATGTTGTCAAAGATTGAGGTCGGATTTACCTGTGTCTTTCCGTCTGCGGAGAACAACTGCAGATCAAACGCGTAGGTAAACTGCACGTCACTGACGGCATCTTTGATCTTGTCGTAGTTTTGATCAAGATATTCCTTAAAGCGGACGAGGTTGTTGCTTGTCGTCGCGCTCATTGCCGACATCATCGAGCCCATCGAGTCGTCAACGTAGATCTTGTTGGGATCGATCTCCTGGTTCTGCATTTCACTGACCTCGGTCATTGCCGAAAGCAGAGCACTGTAGTCCTGGGTTTCCTTTTTGATGGTAAGCGGATAGGTGGAGAGGGTGTCGCGTTGCACGGCGGCGATATAGTTGTTGACACCGGTAGAAACCGAAAGGATCAGAGCGATACCGATGATACCGATCGAACCCGCAAAGGAGGTCATAAAAGTACGTGCCTTTTTGGTCATCAGATTGTTGAGCGAGAGCGAAAGTGCCGTAAAGAAGGACATTGAGCGCTTTTTGTTGCGGCTTGCGCGCGCGGCACGTTTGCTCTTTGCGGGAGCGATGAGCAGGCGCTCGGCGTTAAACCGCACGTCGGCAACCGGAGGCGGTGCGGAGGTTGCGCGATAGGGATGAGAGTCGTTCACAACCTTTCCGTCCACCACGCGAATGATACGACTTGAGTACTGCATCGCAAGTTCGGGGTTGTGCGTAACCATAATGATCAATTTGCGCTTGGAGATCTTGCGCAGAATGTCCATGATCTGTACACTGGTCTGGGTATCAAGTGCACCGGTCGGCTCGTCCGCCAGAAGAATTTCGGGATCGTTTACCAAAGCGCGCGCAATGGCAACGCGTTGCATCTGTCCGCCGGAAAGCTGGTTGGGCTTCTTTTTGATCTGCGTTCCAAGACCAACCTGACGGAGCGCGTGTACAGCTCTTGCGCGGCGCTCACGCTTGGAGATACCCGAAAGCGTCAGTGCAAGCTCAACGTTTGCAAGTACGGTCTGATGGGGGATCAGATTGTAGCTTTGGAAGACAAAACCGATCGAATGGTTTCGGTAGGTGTCCCAATCGGCGTCTTTGTACTGCTTGGTAGATACACCGTTGATCATCAGATCACCGCTTGTATACTGATCCAAGCCGCCAATGATGTTGAGCAACGTGGTCTTTCCGCATCCCGACGGGCCGAGGATCGAAACAAATTCATTTTTTCTGAAATCCAGAGTGATTCCGTTCAGAGCGCGGACGGTAGAGTCGCCCGTATCGTAGTCCTTAATAATGTTTCTTAGCTTGAGCAATGTAATTGCCTCCTGAATGTAGTGAAAATATTATAGTACGCGATTGTAAATTCTATGTGACGCACAATTGATTTTTTTATGTTTTAGGCATCGATTTCTTCGGTAACACCCGAGAATTGACAGGTGTAGAGGTGATGATAGAAGCCGCCGAGCGACAAAAGCTTTTCGTGGTTGCCCTGCTCGATGATTTTTCCGTTTTGCATGACGAGGATCACGTCGGCAGACTCGATGGTAGAGAGGCGATGCGCAACGATGAAGGAGGTTCGTCCCTTCATCATTTCGGCAAAGGCGTTCTGGATCTTCAACTCCATACGGGTGTCGATCGATGAGGTTGCCTCGTCGAGGATCAACATGGGTGGGAGCGACAACATCACGCGCGCAATGCAAAGCAACTGCTTCTGTCCCTGCGAAAGCGTTCCGCCGTTTTCACCGAGCACGGTGTCATATCCGCTCGGCAGACGCTTGATAAAGGAGTGCGCGGCGGCGGCTTTTGCGGCGGCAATCATTTCTTCGTCGGTGGCATCGGGCTTGCCCATGCAGATGTTTTCGCGAACGGTTGCGGCGCGGAGCCAGGTGTCCTGCAAAACCATGCCCCAACCTGCGCGCAGGGAATTGCGCGTGATGTTTCTGACGTCGCTTCCGCTGACCGAAATTGAACCGTCGGTCACGTCGTAAAAACGCATCAGAAGATTGATTACCGTTGTTTTTCCGCACCCCGTCGGGCCGACAATTGCAACGCGTTGTCCCGAGGAAACCGAAAGATTGAGATCGCGGATCAAATCCCGACCGGGCGTGTAGGAAAAGGCAACGTCCGAGAGCTGCACAGAGCCGTCCACGTCATCAAGCACGCGCGCGTCGGGAAGATCGGCGGGTACCGTTGCTTCATCCATCAATTCAAAGAGTCGGGCGGCGCAGGCAAGTGCGTTTTGCAACTCGGTCAACACGCCGGAGATCTCGTTAAAGGGCTTGGTATACTGATTGGCGTAGGAAAGGAACACCGAGAGCATACCGACGGTAAACGCCGTTCCATCACCGCCAAGCACCGTCAGGGCACCGACAAGCGCAACGCCCGCATAAACGAGATTGTTGACGAATCGTGTGGAGGGATTGGTGAGCGAGGAGAAGAAGGTAGCGCGCAGAGCGGCTTTTCCGAGACGTTCGTTGATCTCGTTAAACTCGGTCTGTGCCTCATCCTCACGTCCAAATGCCACCGCAACCTTGTGGTTGCCGACGTATTCGTCGATCATCGCGGTCTGCTCGGCGCGTGTTTCGGCTTGCAGCTTGAACATCGAATAGGTGCGCTTGGCAATAAAAGAAGCAACGAAAAGCGAAAGCGGTGTGACGAGGATCACGACGAGCGCAATCAACGGATGGATAATCAACATGATCACAAGTGTACCGCAAATCGTCAGAATGCCGGTAAAGAACTGCGCAAAGCCCATCAGTAAACCATCGGTAAACTGATCAACGTCGCTCATCATGCGGCTCAATATCTCACCAACCGAGTGACTGTCAAGATAGGAGAGGGGAAGCTTTTGAAGCTTTTCAAAGGCGTCGCGGCGGAGCTTGCGCACCATTCCGTAGGTGATGCGATTGTTGACAAGACTCATCAACCACTGTGCCAACGCGGAGATCACGGCGGCAATGCCGATAAAGACCGAGATCTGTATCACGCCGGAAAAGGCAACCTGTCCTTTTCCGACGATCAGATCGATCGCTTGTCCCGTCAGATAGGGAATATAGAGTGTCAGTGCAACGTTGATTGCCGCAAGCAGAAGCGAGAAGATGAGCGCTGTGCGGTGATGCTTCAGATCACGAAACACGCGACGGAGAGTTTTGGTATCGAATTTGATCTTTTTCATGCCGTTTCACCGCCTTTTTGGAATTGCGATTCATAGATCTCGCGGTAAACGTCACAACTTTGCAACAACTCGTCGTGCTTTCCGATGCCAACCGGCTCACCCTCTTCCAATACCAATATCTGGTCGGCGTGTCGGATCGATGCGGTTCGTTGAGAAATGATGAAAACGGTGGGGTGTTCGTTGAGGGAGGAGATGGCTTGGCGCAATGCCGCGTCGGTGGCGTAGTCGAGCGCCGAGGAGGAGTCGTCCAGAATCAGGATCTCGGCTTTGCGCACCAGTGCGCGCGCAATGGTCAGACGTTGACGTTGACCGCCCGAGAAATTTTTGCCGCCTTGTGCGACGGGAGCGTCAAGTCCGCCTTCCTTTTGCAGGATGAATTCCTTTGCTTGAGCGGCTTCCCACGCCTCCCAAAGCTCGTCGTCGGTGGCGTTTTCGTTGCCCCAAAGCAGATTGGAGCGAACCGTGCCCGAAAAAAGAACGGCTTTTTGAGGAACGATGGCGATGCGGTCGCGCAATTCTTTGGTGTCATAGGCGCGAACGTCAAGACCGTTTACCAGAACAACGCCTTCGGTCGCATCGTAAAAACGGGGAATGAGATTGACCACCGAGCTTTTGCCCGATCCGGTCGATCCAATGATACCCACGGTAGTTCCGCGAGGAATCGAAAGCTCAATGCCGCACAGAGAGGGCGCGGC
Organism: Eubacteriales bacterium; assembly: GCA_045644105.1. Classification (GTDB taxonomy): domain Bacteria; phylum Bacillota; class Clostridia; order Oscillospirales; family CAG-272; genus UMGS1865. The sequence continues at coordinate 9,054 of JAZRGI010000006.1, forward strand.
GTTTTGTGCATAGGTCAGAGATACGTTGCGGAAGGTAACGGCATCGGTGTTGTCCGATTCGCGTTCGGCTTCGGTGCGCTCCATGCCGACGGGGGAATCGAGAACACTCTCCACACGTCTGCCGCAGGCAAGCGCCTTGTTGACAAGCAGAATGGTGTTGGCAAACTTGATTAACTCGACAAGGATCTGTGCCATATAGTTGGTCATTGCCAGAACCTCGCCCTGCGTCATATTGCCGACGTCAACAAGTTTGGCACCCGATAAAAGAAGCAGAATGACACCGAGATTGACAAGCACAAGCGTCAAGGGGTTCATCAGTGCCGAGATACCGCCCACAAAATTCTGTATCCGATAGTGCGCGTTGTTGACCTCTTCAAAGGCGCGGATCTCGTCATCTTCCTTACGGAAGGCACGCAAAACGCGCACACCCGTCAGATTTTCGCGTGTGCGAGCAGTGACGGCATCCAGATTTTTCTGAACGCGGCCAAACAACGGGATGCTCTTTAACATGATCGAAAAGACCACGGCGGAGAGCAGGGGAATGATGACGACAAAAACGAGCGCCGAGGATGCGTTCACGGTAAATCCCATGATCATTGCGCCAAAGACGATGATGGGAGAGCGAAGCAACAGACGCAAGGTCATGTTGACACCCGACTGAAGCTGATTGATGTCTGCCGTCATCCGCGTGATCAGGGTGGAGGTACCCTGACGGTCGGTTTCGGCATACGAAAGCTTTTGAATATGCGCAAACAGATCGCGTCGCAGATCGGTACTGAAACCGGTCGCCGCGCGCGCCGCATAATATTGCGCCACCAACGTGCAGGAAAGTCCGATCACCGCAAAAGCAACCAAAAGTCCGCACATCGCAACGATATAGGGCTTGTCCCGGTTGGCAATGCCTACGTCAACGATCTGCTTTACCACCAGCGGCACCATCAGATCAAAGCTCGCCTCAAGCAGTTTGAACAGAGGACTGATGATGGATTCCTTTCTGTAAGGACGGAGATAACCGAGTAGTTTTTTCATATTGGAAAGAGTCCTTTGCTATTTTGAAAATTAACTGTATAATATTTAATTATACATCTTTTTTATAATAAATAAAACCGCATGGAATGAATGTTTTGTGAATGTATTGTAAACGAGTGAATCGGAGGACACTTCTGCTTTCCAATGAAGGTCGCTTTTAAAAAAGAGCATACGCGCAAGACAAAGATCTTGTGTGTATGCTCTTTCATATTTATACTTTTTTCTTTTTGATATCAAGACGCATGATTCCCGTAATAATTGAAAC
>JAZRGI010000007.1:0-5406 GCA_045644105.1 Eubacteriales bacterium
TCAAGCACGGAGCAGGTACGCGCGTAGGTATACTGAACGTAGGGGCCGGTATTGCCATCGAAGGAAAGTGCATCCTCAAGGTTGAAGTTAATGTCCTTGATACGGTTGTTGGTGAGGTAGTAGAATACGATGGCACCAACGCCGACCGCCTCTGCGATCTCACTGCCGTTTTCGAGGTTGGGGTTCTTCTCCTTCATAATCGAACTGACCTTATCGATGGCAAGCGCGAACAGATCCTTCAGGAGTACGACGTTTCCGGTTCTGGTTGCCAATTTTGCGCCGTTGAGCGACACGGTTCCGTAAGGTACGTGCACGAGTTGATCGTACCAATCGTATCCCATCATCTCGACCACCTTGAACCACTGTGCAAAGTGCAGGCACTGTTGTGCCGAAGTGACGTAGATCGCCTTATCGAATGCGTAGGTATTCTTGCGGTAGACCGCCGCCGCGATGTCACGCGTGGGATAGAGCGTCGAGCCGTCGCGCTTGAGGATCAGGCAAGGCGGCATATTGTAGTCGGAAAGGTCGACGATTGATGCGCCGTCGTCGATCTTCAGAAGTCCCGCATCGCGCAACTTTTGCACCTCTGCCGGCATCTTATCGGTATAGAAGCTCTCGCCCTTGTAAGAATCAAACTCGATGCCGAGCTGCTTGTAGGTCTTTTCGTATTCCTCAAGACTGATCGAAACGAACCACTGCCACAGTTCGAGATTTTCCTTGTCGCCCATCTCAAGCTTGTGGAACTCGGCGCGCGACTCGTCGGCAAGTGCCTCATCGGCGGGAATGCCGTTTTCGGGATCGCCCTTGATGGTATTATTGACGCGGACGTAAAGCTCGACCAGCTTATCGATGCCACCCGCTTCGACCTCCTCACGGCTTCCCCACTTGCGGTATGCCGCGATCAGTTTACCAAACTGCGTGCCCCAGTCACCGAGATAGTTGATGCCGTAGCAACGGTAGCCCGCAAACTCGTGCAGCTTGCGCAACGAGTGACCGATGACGGTGGTGCCCAGGTGTCCGATGTGGAAGGGCTTTGCCACGTTGGGCGACGAGTAGTCCAAAACCACCATCTTGCCCTCGCCAAAGCTTTGCGCGCCGTAACGCTCGCCCTTCTCAAGGATCTCGGAAAGCACCTCGGTGGCAAGATATTGGTTGGAAATCGTAATGTTCAGGTAGCCGTTGACCGCCTCGACCTTACCGATGACGGCATCGGTCTTGAGTGCCTCGCAAAGGGATGCCGCGATTTGGATCGGCGAGCGGCGCAAGATCTTGCTCAATTTGAAGCAAGGGAACGCCAAGTCGCCCATATTGGCATCGGGCGGGTATTCCAACATTGCGGCAACGTCCCGGTCGTTCAACTCCGCCTCGGCGTTGATGCTTTGAACCGCCGTAACGATCTCTTTGGCAATGCGCTTTTTGATGGTTTGCATAGTTTTTCTCTCTTCCTTCTGTTCGTCAAATCATTAACATCTTATTATACTACAAAACTTTGCTTTTTGCAAGTGTTTTTTCATGATTTTTAGCAATCGGTCAGGCGTTGCCGGTAAGACAGGCAAGCTTTGCCTGCACGAAATCGATCAAAACGGCGCGATCGATCAGAAGTTGCGCCCCTCTGGTGCCCGAACTGACCGTGATGCGATCAAAATTTTGGGCGCTTTGGTCGATATAAGTCGGGAATTTCTTCTTCATTCCGATGGGTGACACGCCTCCGCGAATATATCCCGTGAGTGCCAACAGATCCTTGACGTGGATCATCTCAATGCGCTTGTTGCCCGTGATGGCGGCGGCAACTTTGAGGTCGATCTCGCCCGTGACGGGAATGCAAAAGACCAACGGCCCCGTCTTGTCACCTCTCGCCACCAGTGTCTTGAAGACCTGCGGCATAGGAAGACCGATCTGCTCGGCAATGTGTCTGCCGCTCAAATCGTTTTCGTCAACCTCGTATTCCTTGATCTCGTATTTGATCTTTGCGGCGTCCAACATCCGCATTGCGTTTGTTTTGATCATGTATTTTTTCCTTTGTGCGGTGGTAATTTTTGGACGGGCGATCGATGATCGCCCCTACGGAGCCTTGCATTTCCCTTGTAGGGGTCGACGTCCTCGGCGACCCGTTTACGCGATTAAACAACGAATATCGGAGGCGCAACCGCCTCCCGGGATGACATACAGACTTTTTATAAAGAAAAGAATCGTGGTATAGATTACTCCTCTGCCGCGAGCATTTCACGGGCGGCGGTGCGTTGGGCGTCGGTGACGTGGATGCCGCCGAGGATACGCGCGATCTCCTCCACACGGTCGGTGGAAGAAAGCTCGGTGACGGCGGTTTCGGCACGTCCGTCGATCTCCTGCTTGGAAATGAGAAAATGCGCATCGGCAAGAGAAGCGATCTGCGCCGAGTGCGTCACGCACAACACCTGCGCGTGCTTTGCCGTGCGGTGGAGCTTGATGCCAACCTTACGTGCCGTCTTGCCCGAAACACCGGTGTCTACCTCGTCAAAGATAACGGTTGCGGCTCCGTCACGGTCGTTGAGTACCGAGCGAAGCGCCAACATAATGCGTGAAAGCTCGCCGCCCGAAGCGATGCGGATCATCGGCAAAAGCGGCTCTCCCACGTTGGTTGCGATCAAAAATTCAATATCGTCGGCACCGTTCTCGCCAAGCGGAGATGGGGTGACGGCAACCTCAAAGCGCACCTTCGGCATATCCAAAAAGGTGAGCGCCTCGGTCACCTCACGGGTAACCTCTGTGGCGGCGGTACGGCGAAGCCTCGTCAAAACGGCGGCAAGCGATTCTGCCTCCGCGGTCTTCTTTTTCAGTTCGGCGTTCAGTCGATCCAATCGACCGTCGGCATCCTCAAGCGCATCAAGCCTTGCCTGCGCCTCGTCACGGAAGGTGAGAACGGCGCCAATGCTGCCGCCGTACTTGCGTTTGAGCTTGGAAATGGCATCCAAACGACCTTCGATGCGATCGATGCGCGCGGTGGGATCCTCCCTGTCGTCATCGACGAACGAAAGCGCGGTTTCGGCAACGTCGGCAAGCTCATCGGCTACCGCGTCCAGGCGCGCGCACAGGTCGTCCACTCCTTCTACCAAGCCGTCAAGACCGATCAGTGCCGATGCGGCGCGCTTGACCAATTGGTGTGCCGACTTGTCGCTTCCCTTCAGTGCGCGGTAAGCGAGCTCACTTCTCTCATTGATGCGCTCGGCATAGGCAAGACGGTCGCGCTCTCGTGTCAGTGCTTCCTCCTCGCCCTCCTTGAGCTTCAGTGCGTTGATATCGGCGATCTGATACTGCAAGATCTCGCGCAGACGGAGCTTTTCACTCTCGTCGGTGACGAGCGTATCGATCTCCTTTTGGATCTTTTTCAATTCGTGATAAACCTCACGGTAGGCGGCAAGCGCCTCGTCGGGGTGCGCGTAAGCATCCAAAAGCGATGCGTGCGACGACTTTTGCAAAAGCTTCTGGCTATCCGACTGCCCGTGAATACTGATGAGCATACGCGCGATCTCTCTCTGCAGGCTCTGCGTGATGGTCTGTCCGTTGAGGCGCACCTGTGACCGCCCGTCGGCAAAAAGCGTCCGTTGCAACATAACCGCCCCGTCCTCAACCGAAAATCCCATCTCCTCCAGTGCGTCGCACACTGTGGGCGACAGCTCGTCAAAGACCGCACTGACGGTTGCTCTGTCGGCACCGGTGCGGATCACGCCTCTTGACGTACGATTGCCAAGCAAGAGGTTGATACTGTCGATGATCATCGATTTTCCCGCGCCGGTTTCACCCGTAAGTACCGAAAAGCCGCGGCTCGGCTCCAACTCCACGCGGCGGATCACCGCGACGTTTTCAATATGAAGCGATTTGAGCATTTCTGCTTATTCACCCTTTTGAATGAGGGAGCAGAGGTGCTTTTCAAAGCCGATGGCGCAGTTCTCGTCACGGCAGACGATCATCACGGTGTCGTCGCCCGCTACGCAACCCAACACGTCGGATTGGTTCATGGCATCGATACCGACGGCAACGCCGCCCGCAAGACCCGCGTGCGATTTGACAACGACGATATTCTGCGCGTGATCAACGTTGACGATCGAATGCAAGAGTCTGGAAGAGAGGTTGCTCCACGCGTCGTCCTGCTTTTTGGGCGGCAGAACGTAGCGATATCTTCCCTTGCCCGCGGTCATCTTGGAGATGTGCATCTCACGAATGTCACGCGAAACGGTTGCCTGCGTCACGTCAAAGCGATGCTCCCTCAAGCGCTCGATCAACTCGTCCTGCGTTTCAATTTCGTAAGTGGTGATCAACTCGGCAATTTTTTCCTGTCTTGTTTTTTTCATGATTCTACTCCCCTTTTTTCAGACGTTGGAAGCGTCCATTTTTTGTCTGAGCTTGCGATAAAAGCCACAGCTTTTTAAGCGAATCAGGCGTGTCTGCATTGACGACTTGGTCACGCGGACCGTCTGATTGCGATAAAGTTCAAAGTTGATTCTTCCGTCCACCGTGAGATAGAGCATTTTCTCACGCACGCAGACGTTGCGCACCCGAAGCGTGGTGTCATCCGAAAAGATCAACGGTCGCGCCACGAAGGAATGCGGGCAGATCGGTGTCACACAGAAGCACGGCACGCGCGGATCGACCACGGTTCCGCCTGCCGACATCGAATAAGCGGTTGAACCTGTTGGAGTTGCGATGATCAGACCGTCGGCACGGTAGGTGGCAACCGGATTGTCGCCCTCCGAAAGCTCCAGATCGATCATTCTCGACACCGATCCGTTGGAAATAACGGCATCGTTGAGCGCGTAGCAGAAGGAGCGAAGCTCGCCTCCCGCCGTGCAAAGCTCGACGCGCAACATTGATCGTGTATCGATGCGGTAATCACCGGTAAAAAGACGGGAAAGTTGATCCAATTCGTGCATCTCCAGCTCTGCCATATAGCCGAGTCTGCCGAGATTGATGCCGAGAATGGGCGTACCTCGTTGTGCCGAGCGTCGCGCCGCCTCCAGGATGGTTCCGTCACCGCCAAGCACGATGAGGATATCCGCCTCGGCGTAAACACTCTCTAAAGGGAGATAGCGGAACGTCGGGTTGCTTTTGCCGATGCGCTCCAGCTTTTCTCGGTTGAATGCGGCAACAAGGATCTCGCAATCCTCCTCCTCCAATCGGCAGGCAACCTTCATTGCCGCTCCCGCCTTTTCGGGTATGTTGAAATTTGTGATCAGTGCGATCTTTAACATGGTCGTCACTCCTTTTTCGGTGATGCTGTGTAGAGGTGAAAACCTCCAATCGAATGGTAAATATGGCAGCGTAGTCTTTTTGATTGCAAAATTCCATAGCCGCTTTTTCTTTGCAAGCAGGAGGCGCAAAGAAAAAGCTATTAAAAAGAAACGCCGAGATTTTATTTCGCGCTCTGCGGAG
>JAZRGI010000008.1:0-1897 GCA_045644105.1 Eubacteriales bacterium
TGACTGCGTTGTCGTCTGCTCTCCCGACTCGTTCCACAAGGATCAATGCGTCGATTCACTTGCCGCAGGCTATCACGTTCTCTGCGAAAAGCCGCTTGCCATGCGACTTGACGAATGCGAGGCGATCATTGCCGCCGCACGCGCTTCTGGCAAGAAGTTTATGGTCGGTCAGGTCTGCCGCAAAACTCCCGCCTTCGCGCTGATGAAGGAAATGGTTGATCGCGGCGACATCGGCGAGCTTTTCTATGTTGAATCCGAATACGCGCACGACTACTCGATCCTCGGACGCGGCGAATGGCGCAAGGATCCCTCCTACATCCGCCATCCCGTTGTCGGCGGTGGTTGCCACGCGATGGATCTTCTCCGTTGGATCGCGGGTGACCCGACCGAGGTCTTTGCCTACGCTAACCACAAAATGCTCCCCGATTGGCCCGTCGACGATTGCACGATATCTGTTTTGAAATATCCGAACGGCATCATCGGAAAGGTCTTAACCTCGATCGGATGCAAGCGCCCCTACACGATGCGCACACAGCTTTTCGGATCGAAGGGCACCATCCTCGGCGACAACAAATCGCCCTACATCACGCTTTTCACACCCTGCATCGACGAAAAAGGCAAGCACAGCTTCAAGGAAGAACAAATTTTCATCGACATCAATCATCACAATATGGCGGCAGAGATCTCGGATATGTGCGACATTATCCTCGGCAAAAAGAAGCTTGAGATCGACGTTATCGAGGGCTCAAACACAGTCGCCGTCTGCCTTGCGGCGGTTGAATCCGCCAAAACCGGACTCCCCGTTAAGCCCCACTATTTCAGTTAAAGGAAGGTAAAAATTATGCTTAAAATTGGATTTTCCGAATTTGATATAACCCCGCCCGTGGGTAAATTGATCCCCGGCGGCTTCACCCCTTGCCTTACAAGCGAACCCGCGCGCGGCAAACTTCTTGTCACCGCCGCGGCATTCAACGTTGACGGAAACCCGCTGATCCTCGTTTCCGCCGACACCCTCTCGCTCCAGATCAGCACAGCCGACCGCATCAGAAACACGATCTCCGATGCTACCGGCGTACCCTTTGACCGCATTCTTGTCGGCGCAACGCACACCCACACGGGCGGTGCCTGCGACTATCAGCTTTGGCTCTGTCCGCCTGACCTCGAAGTTGCGTCGCTGACCGAAAAAGGAATTGTAAGCGCCGCCATAGATGCTCACAAGAACCTTGCGGACGCCCAAATCGGCACAGGACTCGGTGAGGAAAAGCGTTACAGCTTCTGCCGCGACATCCGTCTTGTCGATGGCTCTATCAAGATGAACCCCAACCGCGCGCATCCCGAGCTTATGGTCGCTCCGATCGACACGCCCGACTATTCGGTCAACGTAATGCGCATCGACTCCGCAGAGGGCGCTGTCCGCGGCTTCATCGTCAACTACGCGAACCACCCCGACTGCCACCAGAAAAACAAAAGGAGCTTCAGCGCCGACTTCCCGGGTGCGCTCCGCCGCGGACTCAAGCGCGTTTACGGCGAGGATGTCTTCGTTCTTTTCTTCAACGGCACCTGCGGCGACATCAACTGCATCGACTGGATGAAGTCCACATCGGACTCCTACTACGGCGGCACGAAAAATGCGCCCGAGGCTATCGGCGCGGGTCTGACCTCGACCGTCGTGCAGATAAACGCCGATATCAAAGCGGATAATTCCGCGCCCGAGATCGCTTCTATCTCCAAAAACATCGTCCTCAAGCGCCGTTACAAAACCGAAGCCGACTACGCTTGGGCACAGGAGATCGCAAAGGATATGGACTCGCACAACGCAATGGACAGAGCGTTTGCAACCGAGTATCTCGAGAACGACGATGACGTAAGCCCCGAAATTCCCTTCGAGATCCACACC
>JAZRGI010000009.1:0-1658 GCA_045644105.1 Eubacteriales bacterium
CATAGTTGATCTTTTCGATGTCGTCGATCGGATCGCGTCCCTCAAAGCAGGAAATATCGACCACGTGCAAAAGGAGCCTGCAACGGTCAACGTGTCGCAGAAATGCATGGCCAAGACCTGCACCGTCGGCGGCACCTTCGATGAGTCCCGGAATATCGGCGGCAACAAATCCACGCTCGCCTGCCGTGCGAACGACACCGAGGTTGGGGGAGAGTGTGGTAAAGTGATAGTCGGCGATCTTGGGCTTTGCGGCACTGATGCGCGCAAGGATAGAGGATTTTCCGACACTCGGATAGCCGATCAGACCGACGTCGGCGAGCATCTTCAATTCCAAAATGACCTCGCGTTCCTCGCCTGCCGTACCGTTTTTGGCAAACATGGGAACCTGTCGCGTGGGCGTCGCAAAGTGACGGTTGCCCCAACCGCCGCGTCCGCCCTTGCAGGCAACATAGTCGGCACCATCGTTTTCGGACATATCGTGAATGACACGCTCGGTTTCGGCATCACGGATCAGGGTTCCGGGAGGAACCATAATCACGAGGTCTTCCGCAGTTGCGCCGTGGCACTTGGCGCCCTTTCCGTTACCGCCGTTCGAGGCGACAAACTTGTGTTTGTAGCGGAATGCCAGAAGCGTGTTGGTACCCTCGTCGACACGGAAAACGATGTTTCCGCCGTGACCGCCGTCGCCGCCGTCGGGACCTCCCGCAGATACGTATTTTTCGCGACGGAAGGAAACGGCACCGTTTCCGCCGTCACCGGCTTTGATATAGATTTTTACGTTATCAACAAACATTTTTAATCCCTTTCAAAAGCAAAGGCTTGGATTGTTTTCGCGGAATTACTCTGCATCGTCGCCCTTCATGCGAATGATGAGCTTGATGGGCGTTCCGTGGAAGCCAAAGGTTTCGCGCAGACAGTTCTCAATGAAGCGTTGGTAGGAGAAATGGAAGAGTTCCACGTTGTTGCAGAAGATGACGAACGTAGGCGGTGCGACACCGATCTGCGTCATATAATAGATCTTGAGGCGTCTGCCCTTGTCGGAAGGCGGTTGAACGCGGATCATGGCATCGCCCAATACGTCGTTGAGCATACCCGTGGTGATACGGGTTACCGACTGATTATAGACGTAGTTGATGCGCTCAAAGAGCGATTCGACACGCTGTCCGGTCTTTGCCGAGATATAGACGATGGGCGCATAGGGCATATAAGCCAGGGCGGTGCGGATCCTATTGTTGAACTCGCCCGTAGTGGAGTTGTCCTTTTCGATTAGATCCCACTTGTTGACGACGATGATGACCGCCTTGCCCGCTTCGTGCGCGATGCCTGCGATCTTTTCGTCCTGCTCGGTAATACCCGTGGAGGCATCGATCATCAAAAGGCAAACTTGAGCGCGTTCTACCGCCATGTGGGCGCGCAGAACACTGTAATGCTCGATTTTATCGTTGATCTTTGCCTGACGTCGAATACCGGCGGTATCGATAAAGGTGAATTTTCCGTATTGGTTGCTGACCTGCGTATCAACGGCATCGCGGGTGGTACCGGCGATGTTGGAAACGATCAGACGGTTTTGTCCGATCAATTTGTTGATGACCGAGGATTTTCCGGCATTGGGTTTTCCGATGACGGCAATGTGGATGCTGTCATCCTCTTCTTCATCG
>JAZRGI010000010.1:0-2211 GCA_045644105.1 Eubacteriales bacterium
ATCCCGAAGGTCGTGACGGGATGCGCGCCGCGGCGGTTGACGTTGCCGCCTTTTTGCATCTGGAAGGTGTGACCGATGCCGTATATAACCCACTGCGCTCGCAGTTGGTTCTGGAGGCGCAAAAGCGGGGCATCCCCGCGATTGGCGGTCTTTGTATGTTGGTGGCGCAGGCGGTCAGAGCGGCAGAGCTATTCCTCGGCACCGCCTTTCCAAAGGATACCGTCGACCGCGTGTTGCGGAAGATGACGGCACAGAAAGAGAATATCGTCCTGATCGGTATGCCGGCTTGCGGAAAAAGCAGTGTCGGCGCGGCGCTTGCAACGTCGCTCGGACGGAGCTTTGTCGATCTTGACCGGTGCATTGAGGAAAGAGCGGGGAAGAGTATTCCCGAACTCTTTTCGACGGTGGGCGAGCAGGGCTTCCGTGATCTTGAGGAGCGCGTCGTTGCAGACGTGGCATCGACAAACGGTCTTGTAATCGCCACGGGCGGCGGCGCGATCCTGCGGGAGCGCAACGTCGACAATTTGAGGCGCAACGGCAGACTTTATTTTCTTGACCGACCGCTCAAGGATCTGATGCCTACCGATGACCGACCGCTCTCGGCAACCAAAGAGGCGATGGAAAAACGATATCGCGAGCGATATCCGATATACACGGCGGTGGCGGATTGCCGCATTCCCGTAACGGGAAGCATAGACGAGGTCAGGGATGCCGTCGAGAGAGATTTTTATCGGGAAAAGAGATGAATTCACATGAATAACACGAAAAAGATATACGTACTCAACGGTCCCAATCTCAATTTTTTGGGAATCCGTGAACCCGAACATTACGGAAATATGACTTACGAGGGACTTGTTGCCATGATCGAGGCGCATTGCGCATCGCGTAACGTTCTCGTGACGGTGAAGCAGAGCAACCACGAGGGAGATCTTGTGGATTGGATTCAGGAGGCATATCACAACGGGGTGGACGGCATCGTCATCAATCCCGCCGCCTATACGCATACCAGCGTCGCGCTTCTCGATGCCGTCAAGTCGGTTCGCATTCCCACGGTGGAGGTGCATATCTCCCGCGTGGAGGAACGCGAGGCATTCCGTCAGATCAGTTATATCCGTGCCGCCTGCGTTGCAACCATCACGGGACACGGTACCAACGGATACCTTGAGGCGATTGATCTGCTCTTGAACGGAGGCGATCGCTCTTGAAGGTAACCGTTCAAAAATCGACGGCGCGGGGAAGGATCACCGCACCTCCCTCCAAAAGCATGGCACACAGACAACTCATCTGCGCCGCGTTGAGCCGGGGCGTCAGTCGCATCAGCGGCGTTTCGGCGTCGGAGGACGTTTGCGCCACGGTAGATTGCCTCACGGCGCTCGGCGCAAAACTTGAATGGGAGGGGAATACCATAGTCGTCCACGGCTTTGATGCTATGGCGGCTTGTCCCCAAAACCCCCTGTTTTGCCGAGAAAGCGGCAGTACCATGAGGTTTCTGATTCCCGTTGCGGCGCTTTCGTCGCATCGTGTCAGACTGTCGGGTGCACCGCAACTGTTGCGCCGTCCCATGAAGCTTTTCGAGGATCTCTTCCGTGAGAAGGGACTGACCTTTTTGCAGGAGGATGACGGTATCACCGTATGCGGTCGGCTCACCGCGGGCGAATATTGCCTGCCGGGCGACGTCAGCAGTCAGTTTATCAGCGGTCTTCTGTTCGCACTGCCGCTCCTTGACGGCGATAGCCGTATCCGTATCACATCAAAACTTGAAAGCAGATCCTATATCGATCTCACACTTTCGGCGTTGCATACCTTTGGCGTTTCTGCCGAGTGGGAGAGCGAAAACAACCTCTTCGTGCGCGGCAATCAGAGCTATCGGAGTTGTGACGTCGAGGTGGAGGCGGATTGCTCAAACGCGGCATTCCCGGAAGCCCTCAACCTGATGGGCGGCAGGGTAGAGGTACTTGGCGTTCGCGAGGCTACTCTGCAGGGCGATCGCGTTTATCGGGAGCACCTGAAGGCGCTTGCCGACGGTTGCCCCACCATCTCGCTTGCCGACTGTCCCGATCTCGGCCCCATCCTGTTTGCCGTTGCCGCCGCCAAAAACGGTGCCGTCTTTACCGACGTCCGCCGCCTTCGCATGAAGGAAAGCGACCGCGTGGCAAGTATGCGGGAGGAGCTTGCAAAGCTTGGTGTCGAGATGACGGCGGACGAAAATAC
>JAZRGI010000011.1:0-7330 GCA_045644105.1 Eubacteriales bacterium
TCCATGCGAACGCAGGTGGTTCTCATGCCGTCGAGGGTTACGTGGATGCCGCCTACGGGTTCCTTATCCTCGAAAATCAGAACCAACTCGATTTCTGCCTTCTTGTCGTTCAGGTTGGTCAACATCAGAGCCTCATGACCCTCAAACTCGGGATTATCGCCCTTGGGGGGAAGATAGCCGTCACAAAACACCCAATTCTTCTTGCCTTTTACCATGGTTCTTTTCCTCTCTTACTTAAAAATCTGGGGGATCAACTCATCGTTGTAGGTGGTCATGCGCTTAACGCCGTCTGCGGTGATGAGGTAGCAGTCCTCCATACGGAAGGAGCCCCACTCCATGCCCTTGAAGTAAGCGTCGATACAGATGCACATACCCTCCTTGAGAACGCGCTTGTTCTCAACCGTGAATACGGGTGCCTCGCACTCCAACATACCGGTGCTATGCAAGCTTCCGTAAGGACAGTACTCGATGTAGCCCTTTTCGGTCAGGTACTCGGTGTATGCGTTCATAACAACATCACAGGATACGCCGGGTGCCATCTTTGCGGATGCATAGTTGAGCGCACCGTAAGCGCACATAACGGCATCCTTCATCTTCTGGGGAATCTCGCCCAGAACCAGAGGCGTACAAATAATACCGTTGTATCCACCGTAGGAAACACCGCAACCGATGGAAATGATCTCGCTCTCCTCGATCTTGCGCTCCTCATTGCGGCGCATGGAAACGAAGGAGTTAACGGGACCGGATGCGATCATGGGAGCAAATGCCTGTACGTAGCTTTCAGCTCCCAGACGTCCCATCTCTGCCATGAACATACCCTCAACCTCACGCTCGGTCATACCTGCCTTGATCTTGGGAACAACGTTCTTGAAGACCTCGGAAACCATCTCCCAGTTCTTGGTCATCAGCTCGATCTCTGCAGGGCTCTTCATGATTCTCTGCTCATAGTGGATATCGTCCATATCAACGATCTCTGCATCGGGGAATACCTTGCGCAGCTTATCCATGATGATTGCGGGGAAGATCAATCTGCCGATAAAGCCAACCTTCTTGATGCCGGGGTGCTCTGCCTTGACCTGCTTGAACAGATCCTCAAAGTCAAGCTGTCCCTCGGTATCGTATACAAATCCGCTAACCTCACCGATCTCGGGGAGAATCGCAATGCGGGAGTTGGGCAGATCGTTCTTGAGCTGGCAGTCATCATAGGATGCCTGACCGGTGCAAACGATAACCTCACCCTCCTTGGGAATTACGATAGCGGATGACTCGTTGGTGGGTGCAAATCCGCAGTAGTAGCGAACAATGGCGATCTCCAACAGGTTGGAGAAGCCTACGACAACGTCTACGTCCATTTCGTTCATCTTGGCACGCAGATCGTTTACTCTTTTCAAATATTCCTGTCCTTGAATTTTCATGACCGTACTCCTTTTAAATTAGATTCTTACGCAGTCAAAGCCCATCTTCTCGGCAAACATTTCGATCTCCTTGGAGAAGTCACCGATACCGAGTGCACTGTGATGTCCGGGGCCCTGTACGCACCATTCGTTAAAGAACTGCGGAATGGGCTTCTGTACACGTACGCGGCAGTTGGGGTTACCGATGTTGAGAATATCACCGGGAATGACCTCACCTACGGTGTAGATCAGCTTGTAGGTCTTATCGGTACCGAACTGCGTCAGGTTGAGCAGTGTGCAGGTACCCTTGTGCATATCAAAGTCAATGCCAAGTCCCTCACCCGTCTTACCGTGGTGAACCGTCAGATTCTGCAGGATCGGCTTATCGCTCGCAACACTGATGTTACTGGGGCCGTCGTGACCAACCATGATGAAGTTCTCGTCGAAGTCGCAGGAGAAGAACTCGATGAACATTCCGCCGCCGCCAAAGTAGTTGAGAACCTTCATTGCCATTGCGGTCTTGATGTCACCCTCGGTAACGCCGGGAATATCCATTGCCGCAAGACGAGAAACCGCAAGAGCGGACTGTGCACGCAGCTCGGTCATGTAGGGCTTCTGTCCCCACCAGTAGAAGCCGAACGCGTCAATGCCGTACTTCTTGATGATCTTATCAAAAGCAACCGCGATCTTTGCGGACTCGCGCATATGATCGTTGGTAACCGAAGCGTCTACGCGGTAATCGTTGCGGAACTCCTTGTACATCTCCTCAAGCTCCTCATCGGTAACCGTCTTATAAGCCTCCTCGATCTCCTCGACCTCGGGACGGCACAACAGTCTGCCCGTCATCTTCAGGATGCGATGCTCATCGGTGGGCATATCGCACATATTGGTGTAGGTGTTACCAATGACGCCGAAGCGGCACTTTGCAAAAGCACTTGCGGCAGCCGCGCCCAGACAGCAGTGACGGATCTCATCCCAGAACTCCTGTTGTGCGAAGTAGCCGGTGATAACCTGGAACTTCTTGCCCTGCGATACCATTGCCGCCGAATACTCGGGAATGCAGCAGGGACCCTCGTGGTACAGATACTCCTCGGTATCTGCGTTCTTATAATCGTAAGAAGAATCAACGTGACCGTTGATCAGACGGATCGGTACGTCAAGTGCACGGATGGTGGGGGTGATCATTGCTCCGGTGGTATAGCCGAAGGGGAAGATCAACAAAATATCGACGTTCTGCTCCTTGAGGTACTTTGCAGCTTCCTCTGCGCGCTCGTCATTGTCAACCAATCCGGGAGAGTATACTTCACCAAACTTGGAAAGACCTGCTACGAGCTGGTCATACATTGCAAGGCCTCTTTCTCTGAGACTGGGGTACTGCTCCCAGTAGATCTGAAGACCTGTGGGCAGAAGACCGATTCGGGGTGTTACTTTGGGTTCGAGTTTAGACATGATTTCATCCTCCTTATTCGGGACGGCCCACGGTCGACAAGATCCGCAGGGCGTTATCCCTTAATATCAATTTTTTTTCTTCTTCAGTTATTTTTGCGCCGATCACGCAACCCATTTGAAAATTATGAGTCTGCATGGGAGCATCGGTTCCGAAAATTACCTGCTTGGCACCAACCTCGCGCACCATCTTCTCAACCATTCCGTTCAGTCGGCAGGTGTCGCAAAGATCCAAGTAAGCGTTTGGATATTTTTTGGCAATGGAAATTGCCAGATCCACTTGTCCTTGAATGGAGTGTCCCATAATAAAGGTAATGTTGGGATAACGCTCCAGAACGCCGATGACCTTATCGGCAGAATTACAGCTTTCGCCGTTCATCGATACGCCCCACGTATGGGACAAAACCAACATATGGTACTCGTTTGCCAATTCCAACGCGGGTGCGTAAATAGGATCGGTGAGAGCCACTCTGTGGTAGTCGGGTAGGAATTTCAATCCCACGTAGCCGGGATTTTCGTGAAAGGCTTTTTTGATCTCCTCCACGTCGTATCCCACAACGGGATTGACGGCGTAATAGCCCTTGAAGCGGTCGGGATACCGCCGCATGGCATCGGTGATCTGTCCGCCGCCCTTATCGCCGCCGAAAAGATCCTCGCAAGGCGCGCAAACAACAAAATCGACGTTGCAATCGTCCATCGCGCGAACCATACCGTCGGCGTCGTGGTCGGGATAATACAGACAATATTCCAGTCCCATATGGGTATGGAAATCGATGGGCTTATAATCAAGATTCCATTTGATCATAACTTCACCTCACCAAGCAATCGCTCCATGTTGCGATGGGCAATGTTTTCGCGATCCTCATCGCTGATCTTTGCCTGCATCAGGGTATAGATACTGCCCGCCATCGCGTTGGTCGGGAAGTTGGAGCCGTAAAGCATCCGCTCACTGCCAAACTTTTGGCAGACCTCCTCGATTCCGCGAAGCTGGCTGAAATCTCCCGTTTCAAAATAGAAGTTGGGGTAACGGCGCAACAACGGCCATACCAAACGGGCACTGGGCCACCAACCGATATTGGACATGATGACCGTCAGGTTGGGGAACTCCTCCAATACCTTATAGATCATCTCAAAACCGAACATCGGTGTCAGATAGAGCGGAATCTTCATCTCACTGATCAGATTCAACTGCTCTCCCATCGTCACGTCACACAGGAAATAACGGTCTTGTTCAGGATAGGCGCGCAGTGTCTTGACACCGTTTGCCTTCATTGCGTCAAAGAAAACGTCGGGTGCGTACTCCGTGTCGGTAATATCCGGCAGGATCACCCAAGAGGGGGTGAGGCGATCCTCGTGTCCCCGAATGGCTTCGATCAGTTTTTTGTTTCCCACCGTAGCATCGTGGTCGTACTGCGAACGGTGCCAGACAACCGCCTTTTCAATGCCGACGTAATCCATCTGCGCCAAAAGCTCTTCCGCGGTTTTGGCGATATCGACCTTCTCCATGACGATAAAATTCTCATGGTTAACACACTCGTGGTTCACCATGTCCATGCCGAAGCATGCGTTGCTATCAAACAGTTTCACAGTAAATCCTCCTTCAAAGACGGTTCTTTACACCTGAAACAGAAAACGCTTGGGATTATCGTAAACGATCTTGCGGATGTCCGCCTCACTGATGCCGTACAGACGCATCATCGGTACGAAATTGCGGAAGGCGTGATCATAACCGACACCGCCGTAACGGTGCAGGCTTCCCTTCAAGCACAGATCGTTTGCCAAGAGCAATTGGTCGATATAGCCCTCTGCAATCAGCTCCTTGAGCTTATGCACTCTTGCCACGTCGGTTTCAAAGGGGCCTCCCGCAAAAGAACCTTCCTGCGGCTCAAAGAAAAACTCCTTGCTCAAGTTGTCAAACTCCAGATAGATGCCGAGCTCCAATGCCTGACGCAGGTACTCGTCATCAAAGGTAACGTCCAAATGGCAGATGCAGATGTTTTCGGGCTTCACGCCGTCGGCGATCAACATCTTGACGGCATCAAGAGCGACGCGGTTCCAAGGGTAGGTGTGAAGATAAATGGGAAGATCGGTTTCCACGCTTGCAATGGCTGCGGCACGAATCGACTTTTCCTCAATGGGATAGATCTTTTCACTGACACCGATCTCACCGATGACACCCGGCTTGATGCCTGTATCACAATGACCGTTGCGGATCTCGTTGATCATCCAATCTGCGATCTGCCTTACCGTCATGTGCTCGTACATTTCGGGCAACGCGTCGTGAACAAAGAGTCCCGTACCGGCAATGACGTTGAGCTTAGACTTTTTGCAAAACTCCTTCAACTTCATCATATCACGACCAACGCCAACGGTGGTGACGTCCACCAAAAGGTTGCATCCGTAATCGGCGAGGCAGTTGGTTTCCTCCACTGCAAGGTCTACGTCCTGCAGCAACAGATTGTCATAAAGTATGTAGGGATTACGGTGTAGCACGCCAAGATCCTTCATTTGAATTTCTCCGTAGAAAAATTCCTTTTCCGCCTCGGTCTGTGGCTCCACCGCCTCGTGCGTCATATCAATAAACAGATGCTCATGGGGACAGATCAGATCGACTTCTTCGGCGGAAATCACTCCGCGAACCGTATTCAACTTTCTCATAGACAGTTCTTCTTCCTTTCATATCGCTCATTCAAGGCTATACCCCGTTATCTCAGGAAAACCAAGTTGCGATTGTTGTGTGAACGTTCACACAAAATCCTTAAAAAATGCCCCTTCGCTTGGTTGCAGGTCCTTGAGAAAACCGGAAAACAGAATCGAAAGAGGCAATGTTACGAAAGAGTGTGTGAACGTTCACACAACGAACACTTAAAATTTTACCACATTTTTGGGTAAAAGTCAATAGATTTGACGTGATTTTTATTTTGAACGACAACTTTTGGCAATTTTGTACAAAGCAAAAGATGCCCTTTTCTTTCCTCACCATTCATTTTTTATGAGCAAAGGCACCTCATCGAAAAAAGATCCGTCGTTTAAGTCGTTTCTCCCACCAATAGCCGCGGTTGCAGAACCACGTTGCGCGGCGGCACGCCCTGCTCGATCTGTTCGATCAGAATCTCTGCCGCAAGCTTGCCCATCTCGTAGCGAGGCTGCTCGATGGTGGTGATCTGCGGATGTACCATTTTGATCATATCCAAGCCGTCGTGACCGATGATGGCAATCTGTTCGGGAATCTTGACGCCCTTCTCCTGCAATTGCTTGTAAACCGTGAGCGCCATGATATCGTCCTCGCAGTAGAGCGCGGTGACCGGCTCCTCTGCGGAAAGGATCTCGTTTACGATATCTTTGGACATCTTCTCCGCCTGCTCCCACCGACCGTTGCTCAAAAAAAATCCGGACGGTTTCACTCCATGCTCGGCAAGCGCATCCACAAAGCCCCCGGTGCGTTGTTGCCAAATGCGGAACTGAAACGAGTCTTTGTAGCGGACAGAATCGGTGTTTTCGGAAGGCTCCAGTGCGCCGTGGACACAACCGATGCGGCGATGTCCTCTTTCCAACAGGTGTTCTGCCGCCATGCGCCCGCCCGCGTAATTATCGGTATTCACGCAAGAAACGCCCGCCAACTCGTATTCATTATCCAACATCACGCACTGAATGCCCGCCTGCTCCAATTCGCGCACCTGCGCCTCGGTAACGGCAAGGTGATGGAAGACGGCTCCGCCGATGCAAATCTCCTGGAACATATTGAAATAATCTCTTTGGCGCTCCACCGAATGCACGTCACACATCATGCTGGTGTAACGTCCGTGATAGGCAATCGATTCAAATCCCTGTTTTACCAGATTGTGAAACGGATCGGATATATCGATCATAACGTAGGCAAGAATACTGGTGCGCTTGGTAACAAGCGCCTTTGCCAGAATATTGGGCTTGTAATTCAACTCCTTGTCGGCAGCCTCTACTCGCTCGCGCGCCTCGGCACTGACGTATCCTTTTTTATTGATGACGCGCGAAACCGTCATACGCGACACGCCCGCGCGTGCCGCAACGTCCTCTATGGTAGCCAAATTCCGTCGCCTCCCCTCTCTTCTTATTTTCGTTAATTATATTATAACACAAAAACCTTCTCTTTGCAACCTAAAATTGGCACTTCGTTTATTCACTGATATATCTCCGCGATCTGACCGCATATTTTTCAATCTCCGATAAACCCGCCTGATTTTTAAAATTGCAAAAAAAATTAAAATTACTATTGACTTTTGTCAAAAAAAGTATTATAATACAAAAAACCGAATAAAGCTAAATGAAATCAGCAGGAGATAAGGCAAAGGCCTTTCCAAAGGGGTAATACTCTCGGGTGTCGATACGACGGAGACTGTTGACGGATAGCAATCTGGAGAAGTTCGCCAAGCGCGGATGCCGAAGGGGCAAGGGTTAAACCATAATCTCTCAGGCAAAAGGACAGATCATTTTTACAAGCCTTGCGTTTGTTA
>JAZRGI010000012.1:0-2147 GCA_045644105.1 Eubacteriales bacterium
AAGAACAAGAAGCGGATGTTGATCGTCTGCGCGGCGGTCGCCGTCGGCATTGCACTGTTGTTTTGTGCGGTGGCACTGATCGACCGTCTTTCCAATCGTCCGCCGAAGATTCCCGAATACGATTACCATTTTTATCCCACCTATCAGGGGGATATCATGAAATACGAGCAATACCTGGCGCATGACCGTCAGATTTACTATTGCGCGGATCCTTCGGGCTACGGCTTACGCGCGGCGGTCAATGAGGACAATATGACCGATTACGATATGCAGGTGCTTTTTTTGTATCTTTATCTGCAAACGATCATCGAAGGGGACGTTCAGACGTATAACCACTATTTCAACGATACCTATTATCAAAACAATCAACCGCTCACCAACTTTTCTCCGCAGATGCTCTACGATATGGATATCATCTATCAGAAGACCGAGGCGCAGCCGGGGGGCGAGAAGCTCATCTCGTACCGTCTAACCTATCGCATCTTCCAAAATGACGGAACCTTCCGCCGCGATATCGGCAGTGACGGATCCAGACCGCAGACCGTGACGTTGCGCGTCGGAGCGGATGGGCATATTGCCATCGAGCGGATTGTGACACATTACACGGTGTCCGAATAAAACGTCCGGCGGTGTACCGTTTTTCACAAAATCTTTACCCCGAGATCACTTTCGGGGTAAACTTTTTATATTTTTATGCCGTCAAAAAAAATATTGATAAAATTTTGCGAAACCTATTGACAATCAAGTGACTGCGTGATATAATTATATCAAGAAATCAGAAAGGAGGTAACCGAGATGGGATTTCAAGCATTGATCGACGCGGGAGGAGCGACGTTTTTCTGGCTGTTCGTAGCCATCGCGGCGGTAATCATAGAATCGGTAACGTGTGACCTGGTGGCAATCTGGTTCGTACCGGGCGCGTTGACCGCTATGCTTCTTTCTATGTTCATCCCCATTATGGGAGTGCAGATTGCGATCTTTCTTATGCTTTCGGTGGTGGTGTTGGTGCTTGCCAAGACCGTGTTCAAAAAATATATGCCGAAAGCCCGTAAAAATGCCTTGAATGCCGATGCGATGATCGGTGCAAGAGCCGTTGTGACCGAAGAGATCAACAACCTGCACGGCACGGGATGCGTCAAGGTCAACGGCGTGGCATGGACGGCAAGGTCGGTCGATCCCGAGGCAACCGTTGCCGAGGGGTGCATCGTTATCGTCAAGCAGATCGAGGGCGTTAAACTGATCTGCGAACCCGAAGCCGACGTCTGAAACAGAGTAACCTCAAAATTTTTTAAACAAACCAAAGGAGAATGATTATGTTCGCATTTATCATTGCAATCGTGGCAGTTCTTGTCATCGTGATTTCCAACGTACACATCGTTCCGCAGTCCAAGGCATACGTCATTGAGCGACTCGGAGCATACCACGAAACCTGGAAAACCGGTATCCACTTCAAGATTCCGTTCTTTGATCGCATCGCAAGACGCATCAACCTCATGGAGCAGGTGTCCGACTATCCGCCCCAACCGGTAATTACCAAGGATAACGTCCGTATGCAGATCGACACCGTCGTTTTCTTCCAGATCACCGACTGCAAGCTTTACGCCTATGGTCATACCCAACCCATGACGGCGATCGAGAACCTGACCGCCACCACGCTCCGTAACATCATCGGTGAATTGGAGCTTGATAACACACTGACTTCGCGTGACATTATCAACACCAAAATGCGCGCCATTCTCGACGAGGCAACCGACCCGTGGGGAATTAAGGTTACCCGTGTTGAACTGAAGAATATCATTCCTCCCAAGGAAATTCAGGACGCGATGGAAAAGCAGATGAAGGCAGAGCGTGAGCGCCGTGAGGCGATCCTGCGTGCCGAGGGTGAGAAGAATTCCACCATTCTCGTAGCACAGGGTAAGAAGGAATCGATGATCCTTGAGGCGGAGGCAGAGAAGCAGTCGCAGATCCTGCGCGCAGAGGCGATCAAAGAGTCCAAGATCCGTGAGGCAGAGGGTGAGGCTGCGGCAATTCTTGCCATTCAAAAGGCTACCGCCGACGGTATCCGTATGATCAACGAGGCGAGCCCCAGCGAGGGTGTCATTGCCATCAAGGGACTGGAAGCATTTGCAAAAGCTGCTGACGGTAAG
>JAZRGI010000013.1:0-20752 GCA_045644105.1 Eubacteriales bacterium
AGTGGATAAGACCAAAATATTCGTATCTGCCGAGAAATATCAGAACGACGTATCGCTTCGCGGTGAGTTCGTGCGACTCGCGCAGGGTACGAAAATGAACGCCGAGATGAGAGAGCGCGTGCTCCGCTTTGGACTTTCGGCGCTTAAGGGAGAGAGGGGAGACGTATGAGAATAGACAAGATATACGTAGAAAATTTCGGTACGCTCCACGAGTATTCTCTTGACCTTGCGGACGGCGTAAATCCCGTATTTGAGGACAACGGCTTCGGTAAGACCACGCTTGCGGTGTTTATCAAGGCGATGTTTTACGGTTTGCCGTCAAGTACCAAGCGTTCTCTCGATGAAAACGAACGAAAAAAATATACTCCGTGGCAGGGTGGTGCTTTTGGCGGCAGTTTGGAGATTCAGACTGCGCGCGGGGATTTTCGCATAGAGCGATTCTTCGGCGCAAAGGAAAGTGCGGATAGTTTTGCGATCTTCGATCTTTCCACCAACAAACCCACCAATGCCTATTCCGAGGCGATCGGAGAAGAGTTGTTTGGCATTGATGCCGACGGCTTTGAGCGCAGTACCTACTTTTCGCAACGCGCGTTGTCGGGAAGCAAGGATAGCGGCAGTATCGCGGCAAAGCTTGGAAATTTGTTGGATGACGTTGACGATATCGGCAATTATGAGGTTGCCGTTTCTGCTCTCGACAAGCGCAGACGCTATTATGTGATGCAGGGCAATCGCGGTGCGATTGCAGAGCTTGAGGAGGCATTGCAAGTTGGGCAAAGAGATCTTGAGGCTTGCAAGCGAACCGAAGAGGCGATGCACGCGCAAGAGGAAGAATGGAAGATCAAACAAACCGAACTGACGGCGGTCCGCAAGGCCGCACAGGAAAACCGCGAACGCCTTGCAAAGGCAGGTTTTGCCAAAGAGCGAAACGCGCATCTTTCGCAAAAGGCGCGTATGCAGGAAGAAATCAACTCTCTGTGCGCCGCGAAGGAGCAGATCGATATCGCCTTCGGCGAGCGGATTCCCACCGTCGAGGAGCTTACGGAGACGCGGAAATTGCTCAAGGAGATCGATGCTACGGAAGCCGATGAACGCTCTTTGCGTGCTACGTCTTCAAATACCGAGCTTGCAAGCGAATTGAAGCAACGGTTTTTAAACGGTGTTCCGTCGGCGGATGCGATGGAGGGTGCAAGACGCGATCTTGATCGTCTGCCGGAGCTGCGGGCACGGCGAGCCGTGTTGCAGGCGAGCATTGACGACGCGCTTTCGGGCAACTTTTCAAACGGTCTGCCAACCCGCGAGGAGATGGAGGCGGCACGTCACTCTCTTTCCGAAGCTCGCTCGTTGCAGGAATCTATCGATGCCTTCGCGCAAAGCGCAACACAGAGGCGCGGCGGTGCGATGATTTCAATCTTTTCCCTTCTTTGCGTTTTGCTTGGCGCGGTACTTTTGGTGCTTGGAGGATTCCCGTCCCTGCGTGCCGTTTTTCTTCCCACTATGATCGGCGGCGGTGCGCTTTTTGCACTTGGATGCATTCTGCTTGCGATGTGTCGGATGCGGAAGAACGCCGATCAACGGCGCAAACGTGAAATGGGGAAAAAGCTTGCCGATTGGGAAAGCCGACGCAATCGTTCGATGCAAGCGGTCAAGGATTTCCTTGCCCGTTTCGGAATGTCGAATGCCGATCCCGAGCAGGCGCTCGGGGAACTTGTTCTGATGTCCGATCAATACCGCAAACAAAGCGGGCAGATGGCAAAGCGGCGTGATGAGCTTGAGCAGGTGAAAGTTGCCGAGGAGGAGATCCTTTTGCGGCTATACCGCTTTTTGTCGCGGTATTTTACCGAGTTGGAGAAGAAAAACGATTATCGTTTTGAATGGAACGAACTGCAAAACGATCTGCAATCTCTGCGGCGTCTGCGTTCCGAGGAGCAGGGACGCGACCAAAAACGTGCGGAAGTTGAGCAAACGTTATGCGTACTTCGCGAACGATTGAACGATTTTTTGAAGCCCTACGGAAAGGTTGTTGCAAAGACGCCCGGAGAGCGCCTGGATCGCCTGTCCGACCTGCTTGCCGAACGGCGCCGTTTGGAGCGCGCGCTTGAAGCAAAATCGAACGATCTGTGCCGGTTTATTGCCGAAAAACATCTGGATGCGGATGACGGCATATGCGTAACCGATTCGATTGAGGACTTGAACCGTGAGGAGCGAGAGTTGCGCCAAAGAGCCGATAACTTGGAGAATATCTGTGCCAATCTGCGAAGCCGCATAGAGCATTTCTCGGCAGAGGTTGACCGCATTCCCGAAATCGAGGCAGAGCAGGCGCGGTTGCGTGTCGCGCGTGACGAAGCAAAGGCAAACGCGGCGACAATTGCGCACACTGCAAAGTTTTTGGAAGAGTCCAAAACGGCACTTTCGACACGTTATCTGCAAGGAATGCAGGAAAGTTTTGATGTCTTTTTGGGCGAGTTGACGGCAGATCAGGCACCCGAAGCCCTGATGGACACCTCGTTTGAGATCCGTATGCGAGAGGCTGGGCAGACGCGCACGATGGAAAGCTTTAGCCGCGGTTGGCGCGATGCCGTAGAGCTTTGCGTTCGTCTTTCACTGACCGATGCGCTTTATGCGGAAGGCGAGCGACCGTTCCTTCTTTTGGACGATCCGTTGGTCAATTTTGACGACGAGCGTCTTGCGGCGGCGCGCGCACTGTTGGATAAGCTTTCACAAAAATATCAGATACTGTATTTTGTCTGTCACAAGGATCGCATATGAAAACAAAGGGCTATATCAACCGTCGGTTGATATAGCCCTTCCTGTGTTTAATCAATCTTAAATGTGGTGCCGTCTTTAGTGTCGATCAGAGTAACACCCTTTGCGGCAAGCTCATTGCGGATGCGGTCGGCTTCTGCATAATTCTTTGCCTTTTTCGCTTCCTTGCGCGCCTCGATCATGGCTTCGATCTCGCGAACGAAGGGATCGTCAGAGGGCGACTTTTCGGATTCTGCTTTTTCTTCTTTCAGCTTTGCGGCGTTTTCAAGAAGGTTGAGGCAGAGTACGCGATCAAAATCGGAAAGCAACGCGCGCTTGGTAGCACCGTTGGTGTCTGCCTTCAGAACGTCGTAAATCGCGGTTACGGCAAGGGAGGTGTTCAGGTCGTTGTCAAGCGCCTTTACAAAGTTTGCCTTCTGCGCGGCAAATGCAGCATCGTCTACGTCGCCTTCGTCGGTCAGAGTGGCAATGCGCGAAAGGAGCTTGTTGTATGCAATCTTTGCGTTTTCCATGTTCTCCCAAGAGAATACCAACGACTTGCGGTAGTGCGATTGCAGGCAGAAAAAGCGGTAGACCATCGGATCATAGCCCTTTTCGGTCAAGAGAGAAACGGTAAGAAATTCGCCTTTGGATTTGCTCATCTTACCCGAATTGGTATTCAGGTGCAGAACGTGAACCCACCAATTGCACCACTTGTGTCCGAGATATGCTTCGGACTGTGCGATCTCGTTGGTGTGGTGTGGGAAGGCGTTGTCAATACCGCCGCAGTGGATATCCAAACGCTCACCGAGGTGCTTCATACTGATGCAAGAGCATTCGATGTGCCAACCGGGGTAACCGACACCCCATGGGCTATCCCACTTCAGTACCTGATCGTCAAACTTGGACTTGGTGAACCAAAGCACGAAGTCTGCCTTGTTGCGCTTGTTTCCGTCCTCCTCAACGCCTTCGCGAACGCCGACGGCAAGGTCTTCCTCCTCAAAATTGTGGAACGTGTAATACTGCTCCAACTTGGAGGTGTCAAAATAGATATTGCCACCTGCCTCATAGGCATAGCCCTTTTCGATCAGGGATTCGATGACACGGATGAATTCGTCAATGCAGGAGGTTGCCGGCTCTACCACCTCAGGGCGGCGAATGTTAAGCGCTTTGCAATCCTCAAAGAACTTGTCGGTGTAGAATTGCGCGATCTCCATAACGGTCTTCTTCTCGCGCTTGGCGCCTTTCAACATTTTATCCTCGCCCGTATCGGCATCCGTGGTCAGGTGTCCGACGTCGGTGATATTCATAACGCGCGTGACCTCATAGCCGGCATAACGCAGATAGCGGTCGAGAATATCCTCCATGATATAGGTGCGCAGGTTACCGATGTGCGCAAAGTGATAGACGGTGGGGCCGCAGGTGTACATACTGACCTTTCCCGGCTCATTGGGGATAAATTCGTCCTTGGTTTTTGTCAGAGAGTTATATAAATACATGGTTTTGATGCTACGAATACTGCGTGTGCGAGTCCGTATGCTCCTTCCTTCAATTACTGAAAATGATTGATGCGTGTGAGATTATTTCTTTCGGGGTTTTGCTTGCGGCTTTTTCTTTTTTGCAACCGAGTAGCCAAACTTGCCGATCTTTTTTCCAAGCTCAAAATAGTCGCCGTGCGCGTAGGCAACGAGATTGGCGCGCTCCAGGTGCAGCTTGCCGCTTTCATCCAATAGCATCTCGTCAACGTCCACCGCCACAATGTCGGCGAGGAACATATCGTGTGTACCGAGCGGAATGATATCGGTGACACGACACTCCAAAGTCAGAGGGCTTTGTGTCAGAATGGGACAATCGATCTCGGTGGCGGGTTGTGTTTCCAACTTGCACCGTTCAAATTTGTTCACCTTTGCGCCGGTATAGACGCCGCACCAATCGGCTGCTTTTACAAGCTCGGTGGTGGTTGTATTAATGGCAAATACACCGCTTTTTTTAATGATCTCATACGAGAATCGGGAGGGGCGTACCGAAATATAGGTTTTTGGGGGATCGGTATTGATGATACCCGTCCATGCAATGGTCAACACGTTTTCGCGCTCTCCGTCCGAGCAGGTTACCATTGCGGGAGGTACGGGCGACAGCAATGCTCCGCCACGCCATTTGACTTTTGACATGTCGCATTCCTCCGGTTCATTGTTATTAAAATATTATATCATATTGCATAGGCTTTGTCAAGAAAATTGACACTCTTTTATTTCATGGTTTTCAATTTCAAAAAATAAAATATTTTCTTGAAAAAGGTTGAATTTTGTTTACAAAGCCGAAAAAGTGTGCTATAATAAAGTTGCCAAACAAATTTAATATTAGAATTAGCGGTATTTTTGCCTTTATGGGGTTACTATACCCTTTTTCGCCATAATCATTTTAACTGAATTTGGTAAAATCGCAGATTCCTTTTAAATGATTATGGTAGCAATACACTAATTCTATTTAAATTTGTTTGGCGACAATTGGGGTTTGCGTTTTTCGGTGCGCTGACTCCGGTTGGCGCACTTTTTTATTTTTAGCAAAAAGGAGATTTTCAAGAATGGACAACAAAAATTTGGTACGTTTCCTGCTTACTTTTTTTCTGGGTTGGATCGGAAGTCTGATCATCAATTATTCTGAGCTGAAGCCTGAAGGCTACAAGTCCAGAACGCTTGCATATATTTTCCTGACCGCCATTACCTTTGGCATTTACGGTCTTGTTGCATCTATTTGCAACCTTACCTTTGATCCTGCAAAGGCAAAGAACATCGGTTACAAGAAGGTCTGATTGTATTATAACACTGTTTTTATGATAATACCGTAGACCGAAATATCGGTGTTACATAAAAGGGCGAGCCGCTCAAAAAAGCGGCTCGCCTGCTTTGTTTCTTTAAAGCACCTTGCTGAGAAATTCCTTGGTACGTGGGTTTTTGGGGTTGCCGAAAAGCTCCTCGGGGGGCGCCTCCTCGGTAATGACACCGCCGTCCATAAAGAGCACGCGGTTGGCAACCTCGCGGGCAAAGCCCATCTCGTGTGTGACGATCACCATGGTCATACCCTCTTTTGCAAGCTCCTTGATCAAGTCGAGAACCTCGCCCACCATTTCGGGATCGAGCGCCGAGGTCGGCTCGTCAAAGAGCATGACCTTGGGGTTCATCGCAAGTGCGCGAACGATGGCAATACGTTGCTTTTGTCCACCCGAGAGGGTAGAGGGGTAGACGTTTGCCTTTTCCTCAAGACCGATGCGTTGGAGCAACTGCATTGCGCGCTCCTCGACGTCCTTACGGATGGCTTTCTTGACTTCCGGTTTTGCAAACAGACCGCCCGCCTTCTTGGTTTGATGGTAAATGGGTGCCAACGTGATGTTATCCAAAACGGTTTTGTTGGCAAAGAGGTTGAACTGTTGGAACACCATTCCGATGTTTTCGCGGTGTTTGTTGATATCAACCTTCAGATCGGCAATATCCTCTCCGTCAAAAAAGATCGAACCCGACGTGGGATCCTCCATGCAGTTCAGGCAACGCAGGAAGGTAGACTTTCCGCATCCGGAGGGACCGATGATGGCGATGACCTCACCGTTCTGAATGTCCAGATTCAATCCGCGAAGGACCGCATTGTCGCCAAAGCTCTTTTTCAGATTTCTTGCCGAGAGAATGATTTCCTCGGACATGACGTTAAGCTCGTTCATTGCGGCGTAATCTCCTTTCCATGATCTTGACCAGATAGGTGACAAACAGCACCAGGATCAGATATACCAGCGCGAGCATGATATAGGGAAGAATGTATTCGTAGGTTGCATCTCCGATTGCCTTGAACGCCTTGGTCAGGTCAACGACCGCGATAAAGCTGACGACAGAGGTTTCTTTGATCAGGACGATGAACTCGTTTCCGAGTGTGGGCAGAATGTTTTTGATGGATTGGGGAATGACGATCTTGAGCATGGCGGTCCAGAAGGGAAGTCCCACTGCGCGTCCTGCCTCCAATTGTCCCGCATCGACCGATTGAATACCCGCGCGCATGATCTCGGAAACGTATGCGCCGCTGTTCAATCCAAAGATGATGATGGCGACGACGACGGCGTCCGAAACGACGCCAAGCATCGGCAACAAAACAAAATAGCCCAGCAAAAGCTGAACGACCATAGGTGTTCCGCGGAAGAAGCCCACGTAAACGTCGCAAATGATAGCCCCGATCTTGATGAAGGGGTTGTTTTTGGGTGCGACCTTGACCAGCGCGATCAGCGTGCCGAGAATAATTCCGATAATCAAGCCCAAAACGGCGATCTCAATTGTGGTTAACAAACCTTGAAGGGCAGTTTTGTAACCGCCCTTCGAGATCATTTGTTCATAAAAGCCGTTCCAAGCACTACTCAATGAACCCATACCGAATTATTTTGCCTGACCTGCGAGAACTGCCAGAACGTCGTCTGCGGTCTTGCAAGCATCAAAATCGGTGTTATCGGCGGGAACGATCAACATCTGTGCCGCATTGTAGTAGGAAGCGGTGAAGTTAACGAATTCCTTACGGGTCTCGTTTACGGTAAGACCTGCCATAGCAACGTCCACACCGTTCTTACCAACAGAGGATACTACCGAGTCAAACTCCATATCCATGATAACCAGCTCCATACCAAGCTTATCTGCAATGTAAGCGGCGATCTCCATATCGATGCCTGCAAACTTGTCGCCTTCCTTGTATTCGAAGGGAGCGAATGCTGCGTTGGTAGCAACTACCAGCTGAGTGTCTGCCTTAGCTGCATCAAAAGTTGCCGATGCAAAGGGCTTGATGCCCTCGCCGGTTGCGTAAGCCGCAACAATGGCATCAAGAGCGCCGGAGGTCTTCATTTCTGCCAGAATGGTGTTGATGGACTCGAGAAGGTTGGGTTGGTTCTTGTCAACGCCGAATGCGTATTCCTCTTCGGTCAGGGCAACGTTAATTACCTTAACGCCTGCCACCTTCTGCGCCAACTGCTTTGCGGGTTGCTCGTCGATGACAACGTACTTAACCGCACCGTTCTTCATATCGGTAACAGCCATTGCGCCGTTGCTGTAGCCCTTGGATGCATAGCCTGCGATACCGTCAAAGCCCCAGTCCGCGTCACCGTCGACGAAGTACTGACCCGTGGTGCCGCTTTGTACACCAAGGTAGATCACCTTATCCGAGCAGGAGGCGAACATTGCAACACTGCAAGCTACCATGGTAAGAACAAGAATCATACTGATCAATTTTTTCATTGTTTTTTCCTCCAATAATATAATAAAATTGATTGCAGAACTAATTATAACGCATAAATATACATTTGTCAAGTTGATTTTCGATTTTTTTTAGAATTTTTATAGGAATTTTTATGCGAAAAATGAAAAAAGGCAGTTTCGACGGCGTGTTGCACGGGAAACTGCCTTTTTGAAAATCAGAAAATAAAAAAACAAGCCACCACCGCTTTGCGAGAAAACGGCGCGGGGACGTGATCAATTGAGATTAATTGCACATCTACCGCGTGAATGGTTGCTTGCATTGGGATGCCCCAAGGGCAAGAAATTGCAACTGCCTCCGACACCAAGGTTTATCCGAAACCGCGATTGCGATCCTCCTAACGTTTGGGGGAGGGCAGATTGCTACTGGTGACCCCTACGGGAATCGAACCCATATCTTCGCCGTGAGAGGGCGACGTCTTAGCCGTTTGACTAAGGGGCCATATCTGATGACTTTGATATTATACCACAACTCTTTTCAAATTGCAACCCCTTTTTTGAATTTTTTTGAAAAATTTTTTATTTTTTTGCTTTTTTCAAGAAATATGCTATTTTTGTGTCAAAAAAGGGTTGAAATAGTCGCCTTTTGAGGGCGATTGACGGGCTTTTGAAAATTGGGAAGAGCAATTTTGCACCTTTTGGAGTTGCTTTTGAGTACTTGGCGGCGCGAAAAGAAGGCTTGACAAGCGCAAAGTAATATAGTATACTGATAGAAGAACGTCGGGAGAGGAGGGAAAAATGAGGATGAAACTCTTTTGGAAGCAGATCGTGCCGCTCTTTACAATGGACCGCGCCGTTTGCCGCTTGATCGCTGCATGGGCAAGCTTTTCAGCAATGACGGTTTTGAAGCATGCCGGGTTTGACCGTCTTGGCTTTGCGCAGGATACAAGTCTGTTCGGACTTTTGGGCGGAGTCGCGCTTTTCTTTGCCTTGTATTCTCTGGTGGCATATTTTTTACATCCCTATCATTCGGACTCCTGGTTTATGATGCTTGCCGTCACGGTGTGTGTTGTGAGTTGGTTGCTTGATTATGCGCAGAAAGACAACACACCTCTGTTTTGGCTCGCCGTTGCCGTCGTATACGCATTGTTTACGGTCACCTTCATGAGATTGAACCAACCTCTTTTTGAGAAGATCGAGATCGGATCGCGTTGGGTGATGGGGGCGGCTCTTCTTTGCGCAGTTGTGGCGGGAGGGATTATTGCCGTATTGACCTGCCTGCGCTACAAGACCTTTTGCACGCCCAATTTTGATTTTGGTCTGTTTTGCAATATGTTTTACAATATGAAGGAGAGCGGATTGCCCACCGTGAGCAGTGAGCGTGATTGCATTCTTTCGCATTTTGCGGTGCATATCTCTCCGGTCTATTATCTGTTTTTGCCCTTCTTTTGGTTGTTCCCGTCACCGATGACGTTGCAGATCGGGCAGGCGATCGTGCTTGCGGCGGGTGTTGTTCCCGTGGTGCTTTTGGCACGGCATCACAGACTTTCGGGCAAAGTGACGTTGTTGGTCGCCGCGCTCTATTGTTTTTATCCCGCATTGAGCAGTGGATGCTTTTACGACCTTCATGAAAATTGTTTTTTACCGCTCTTTTTGCTTCTTACCTTTCTGTTCTATGAGAAGAAACGCTATTTGCCGATGTATCTTTCGGCGCTTGGTGTGCTATCCGTAAAGGAAGACGCGGCGATCTATCTGCTCGTGTTTGCGCTTTTTGTCCTGCTTTCGGAGCGCAATTGGTTGCACGGCGGCGCGCTTGCCGTCGTTTCGATCGGTTATTTCTGCCTGTGTGCCCGTATTCTGGAGCAACAGGGGCTTGGAATGATGGTGAACCGTTTTGACAATCTCATCTGGGAGGAAGAAGCGGGTTTGATGGGGGCCATCAAGACTGCATTGGTGAACCCCGGCTTTTTGTTGACGCAGCTCTTTACCACAAGCACGGGCGGTTGGGAAAAGATCGTCTATTTTCTGCAAATGTTACTTCCGCTCGGATTTCTTCCGTTTTGCACAAAAAAGCCGTCGCGTTGGTTGTTGATCGCGCCGTTGCTCATCAATCTGCTTACCTATTACGTTTACCAGTACGACATCGGCTTCCAGTATCATTTCGGTATTGCCGCGTTTTTGATTTACGGCACGGTCAAAAATTTGCCGGAGGTTTCGGCACCGACAAGACGCAATTTTTTGGGAATTGCCGCGGCGGCGTGTTGTTGTATTTACGTCTTTACCGTGATTCCAAAGTTGAATCACTACTCAAACTATTGGATGTATCAGAGGCAAACCTATCGGCAGATGGAGGAGATCCTTGACAGTGTTCCCGACGATGCATCGGTTTCGGCATCGTCTTTCCTGGTGGCACATATGGCGGATCGCGAGGAGATCTACGAGGTGCGCTATCATAAAAATGCTACCGACGTTGATTACGTCGTTCTGGACGTGCGCTATGAGGATTGCGAGGAAGTCCGCGATGCCTATTGCTCTGCCGGTTACACCGTGTTTTCCGAACACCCGGGACTGATCGTTATATTGCAAAGTCCCTCCGCGTCAGAGAGCATTGGCGCGCCGTGACGGTTTCACCAAAGGATGAAAGGATGATCGGAGAAGTGCCGATGCGCTTCTCCGACAAAACAGTTATGCGGAGTCTTGGTCTTTATCTGCATATTCCCTTCTGTCGCAGTAAATGCCTTTACTGTGACTTTTGTTCATTCCCGCGACCGAAGGAAAGCGATATGGAGGCATACGTCGACGCACTTTGCCGCGATCTGAAGCGCCGCGCCGAGGATTGTGCCGACTATACCGTAGATACGGTCTACTTTGGCGGCGGAACGCCGACTCTTTTGCCGCTGACACTGTTTGACCGCGTTTTCGATTGTCTTGTAAAATATTATCGGATTTCCTCCGATTCCGAAATCACTGTCGAGTGCAATCCCGCAACCGCAGACCGTGAAAAGCTTTTTGCGATGCGGCGCATGGGATTGAATCGAATCAGTATCGGATTGCAAAGCGCACACGAACGCGAATTGCGCGCACTTGGGCGTTTGCACGATTTTGAGGATTTTTGTGCGATCGTGAGCGATGCGCGCGACGTCGGATTTGAAAATTTGAGTGCCGACGTGATGTTTGGAATTCCCGAACAGAGTGCCGCAAGCTATCTGCAAACGCTGGAAAAGCTTTGCGCGCTTGCCCCGACGCACGTTTCGGCATACGGCTTGACGGTGGAGGAGGGAACTCCCTTCGGTAAGATGGGCGATCGACTGTGTCTGCCCGACGAGGAAGAAACGCGCCGAATGTATTTTGAGGGGATCGCGTTCTTGCAAGAAATGGGATATGATCAGTATGAGATCAGTAATTTCTGCCGAAAGGGCTTTGCCTCAAGGCACAACCTCAAATATTGGAATTGCGAGGAATATCTGGGCTTCGGCCTTGCCGCATATTCAGATTTTTGCGGCGCGCGGTTTGGCAACTCTCATCACTTTGCCGCATATATTAACGGTGAGGATATCTGTGAGGAGCGCGAAACACCGTCACGGAGCGAACGCCTGAATGAATACGTTATGCTTCGGTTGCGCTTGCGGGAGGGGCTCCATATACCCACCCTGGAGAATCGGTTCGGAGTGGATTTTGAAGAGCGATTCGGAAGGCGGTTGGATGCCTATCGTAAAATGCGATTGGTCGGGCGCGACGGCGAGTCGGTTTTTCTGACGGCAGAGGGAATGTACGTCAGCAACGCCATTCTTTCCGATCTTCTCGATTTTTCGGAGTAGTAGCCTTTTTGGAGCGATTGTAAAAAAACACTTGACAATCACGGTGTTTTCGTGTAAAATAATATTGTATAAAAATACTGTTTACAGCAAAGGAATAAGATCATGGAAGAACGCAACAATGAACGCGAATTTTTTACGTTGACCGATGAAGACGGAAACGAAATTGAATTTGAACTGATCGGTACCACCGAGTATAAAGGAAACCTCTATTACGCAATGATTCCCGCAGATGCGGCGGATAAGGCACAGGAGGCGGATAACGGCTTCTGCGAGTACGTTATTCTGCGTGCCGAAAAAGAGGATGACGGCGAGTATACGCTGGTTACCGTGGACGACGACGATGAGTTTGATGACGTTGCCGATCTGTTCGACGATATGTTTTCCGAAGAGATCGATTACGACGGAAACTGATTGAAATTTTTTCCTGCTTAGTGCGTGATAATCGGTAAATTGAACCCACAATTGATTAAAGGAGTCTGAATCTGCGACGGTTTGCAGACCTCCCGTATGCGTGCATCGATTGACTTGTCTCGGCCGCATCCGGACGTTGGGAGCAGTAAAATCGCACGGAGGACACCGCCCTGGAGTACAGGGTTCGACTTTTCCGATTACACGGCTCGGCGGGGCAATGAAAAAGCGCCTTATCGCTTTTAAAAATGTACGCAATGAGCGAACAGCAAACCGATCGACGCAAAATTGCGCTTGGTTGGTTTGCTACTTTTTATTTGTAAAAATCATGTTACAAAAAGGAGATCGAAAATGGGAATTATCAAGGCTTTTGCAGGTTCTGTGAGCGGTGCGCTTGCCGATCAGTGGCAAGAGGTGATTGAGGCGGACGGCATGACCGACACCACGGTCTTTACCAAAGGTGTGAAGGTTCGCAAAAACGATAAGCGGAATTCCAACCGTAAGGGAACCGAGGATATTGTTTCTAATGGATCGGTGATCCACGTCTACCCCAACCAGTTTATGATGTTGGTGGATGGCGGAAGAATCGTCGACTATACGGCGGAGGAAGGATACTATAAAGTAGAGCATTCTTCGGCACCGTCGCTTTTCAACGGACAGTTTGGCGACTCCCTCAAGGAGGCGTTCGGTCGTATTCGTTATGCGGGCGTTCCTTCGCAAAAACAACAGGTATTCTTTGTCAATCTGCAGGAGATCAAGGGCATCAAATTCGGCACGCCGACTCCTGTCAACTATTTTGACAATTTCTACAACAGTGAGCTTTTTCTGCGCGCCCACGGTACTTATTCCATTAAGATCACCGATCCCATCAAGTTTTATTCCGAAGCGATTCCGAGAAGCGCTACGCACGTTGATATCAAAGACATCAACGCACAGTATCTGTCGGAATTTCTGGAGGCTTTGCAGGCGGCGATCAACCATATGTCCGTAGACAACATCCGCATCTCGCAGGTGGTTTCCAAAACGCGGGAGCTTTCTCGCTACATGGCAACCGAATTGGACGAGGATTGGAAGAACCTGCGCGGATTTGAGGTGCTGTCGGTCGGAATCGCAAGCGTCAGTTACGATGAGGAATCCAAGAAGCTGATCAATATGCGCAATCAGGGTGCAATGCTTGGCGATGCGGCGGTTCGCGAGGGATACGTACAGGGCGCCATTGCGCGCGGTATGGAGAATGCCGGAAGCAATGCGAGCGGAAGTGCAAATGCCTTTATGGGTATGGGATTCGGTATGAACGCGGCGGGCGGATTTATGTCTGCGGCGTCGGCAACTAACGCGGCACAAATGGAGCGTCAGGAGGCACAACGTGCGGCACAAAGAGAAGCAGATGCAAACGCGTGGATCTGTGTCTGCGGTGCAAAAAACACCGGCAAGTTCTGTGCGGAATGTGGAGAAAAGAAGCCTGCTCCCATAGCCGAGTGGACCTGTACCTGCGGCGCTAAAAACACCGGAAAATTCTGTTCCGAGTGCGGCGAGAAGAAGCCGAGCGACGAAGGTTGGTTCTGCACCGAATGCGGCCATAAAAACGGTGCGGGCGCAAAATTTTGCGCCGAGTGCGGCACCAAGAAAAACTAATTTATGAATACGATTCTGACATATCAGTGTCCCAACTGCGGCGCGGGGCTTTCGTTTGATGCCGAGAAACAAAAATTTGCCTGCGAGTTCTGCCTTTCGGAATTTACCGAGGAAGAGGCGAAGGCGGCAAATTCCGAGGAAAGTGAGCGAGAGCGGGAATCCGAAAAGCAGGAATATAACGAGCATATGCTCGAATACGAATGTCCTTCCTGTGGAGCGCACGTGGTTGCGGAAGAGAGCACGGTAGCGGATTTTTGCTATTATTGCCACAATCCCGTGGTATTGTTAGGTAAGTTATCCGGACAAATGCGTCCCGACAGGATCATCCCCTTCAAGTATGATAAACAAGAAGCCGAAAAGCGTTTTTTGGCGTACACCAAGAAGAAACGCTTTCTTCCCAAAGCATTCTTCTCCAGAGCGCAGGTAGAGAAAATATCGGGTATCTATTATCCGTTCTGGGTAACCGATGCCGATACCGACTCCACCATGCAGGCGCACGCGACGCGTATTCGCAAGTGGCGCACCGGAAACGTGGAGTATACCGAAACCTCCAATTTCAGCATTCACCGCCGTGGGGACATTCACTTTGAGGATATCACGACCTCGGCACTTTCCGAGGCTGACAAAAATCTTTTGGAGGGTGTGCTTCCGTACCCGTCGGAGGCATTACAGGAGTTCTCCATGCCATACCTTTCGGGCTTTCTTGCCAAAAAACGCGACATTGAGCGCGAGGACTTGAGCAATGAGGTGCGTCGACGCATGAACGATTATGCCGTCGCTTTACTGCGCGGCACCGTACACGGGTACAATACGGTATCGGTCAAGGAGACGCGGGTGGATATCCACAAGAGTCATTGGGAGTATTCCTTGCTCCCAATCTGGATCCTGACCTACCGTGACCGTCGCGATCGTCTGTATACCTATGCCATGAACGGATATACGGGTAAGGTGTACGGCGAGCTTCCCGTCAGTATGGGCAAACTGATGCTTCTGCTTGGCGCCATTGCCCTTCCGATTGCTACGGTACTTACGTTGTTGGGAGGTGTACTGTTTTGAAAAAGGGAATCATTCTGATGGTTTGCATTTTTCTTTTGGCGGTGCTTGCTCTGCCTGCCTCTGCACAGACCGACGGACAACGTGTTTTTGACGGCGCGTCGTTATTGACTGCCGACGAGGAGCGTGAGATCGCTAACGCCGTTGCCAATGCCGAGGGCCAATCCGATTGCACGTTTTATTTTGTGACGTATACCGTTTCTGAAGTTTTTACGGCGGGTGGAAGAAGCGATCTTGGCGATGATTTTTTGAAGTGGCAACGCTTGTCCGACCGCGACAATATCGTGATCCTGACGGTCTATTACGATTTCAATGAGTATTATTACGATATGTTTACCTATGGATCTGCGGTATCGAACATCAACGACAAAGAGGTTGATTACATTTTGGACAGACCTGCCGTTTACGATTACATTAAGGACGGAGATCTCGTGGGCGGTGCCGAAAGCTTTTTTGCTCTGTCGGCAAAGGCATACCGTGGGCGCGTGGGCGTGTCCTATATTGTCATTGGTATCATATCGTTGATCATCGGCGGCATGATCGGCGGTGCGGCATGCTTTGGCGTATGGAAAAGCTACAAACGCAAAAAGCGCCCCATCGAATATCCTCTTGACCGTTATGCCAAGATGGAGTTGAAAGAGCACCAAGACGTGTTTACGGGATCCTTCGTCACGCGCAGAGTCATCCAATCGGGTGGCGGCAGTGGCGGCGGAAGTGGAGGCGGAGGCGGTGGCGGAGGCCATCGCGGCGGCAGATAATATTTTTTGATTGTCGACAAAATTCTTGCACAACCTTGCTTTTTCCGCATAAGATGATAACAGAAGGGGCAAAAGAAAGGCCGACGGCTTTGAGCGCCTTCGTTCATCTGAAAGGAGAAACACTATGAATAACTGCTTCTGCAATCTGTTCGATGACAACTGGGTATGGCTGATCATTCTTGCCATTATTCTGATCTCCTGCTGCTGCAACTAATCCTTGAACACCTCAAAAGGGGCTATCGCGCAATTGCGCGATAGCCCCTTTTCGTCTTATGGCGTCATTCGGGTGAGCCGTCCTGCGGTTTTTCGTAATCGGAAATATCGATGGCACGGAGCGCGGCGGCATCCATGCGGCCCTTTGCGCGTTCGAAATACTGAATGTTGTTGCGCAAGAGCATCAATACGTGGTTGTTGGGAGATCTTCCCTCGGCGTTGGCAACGTACAACAGTTTGCGCAGCAGGTCTTCGGGAATGCGCAGTGTCATTTCGGGTTGGTTTTTCATCATCATTCTCCTTTGACGGATATTTTTTAAAACAGATCCCGCAGATGCGTTGCGGGCAGATTGTAATAACGAAGGATCTTGGCGGCTTTTTCATTGCAGTCGAAAAAGAGCAGATTTTTTTGGTCATGCTCGTCTTTCCATAGCGCGGCGCAAAGTGTGGGAGCGGTTTTGGAAGATGCCGCAAAAATAATACGATCGGCATCAAAAGCGGCTATTCGATCAATGCTCGTTTCGTCGTGGCAGGAATAAACGTCACAAAGATCGCGCAACCTGACTTTTGCCAACACTTTGCGGCTTCTGCCGCCCAACACGCGCGAAACCGTCATTTCGCCGGCAAAAAGTGAGTATTCAAAATCCACCTGTGTCAGTCGCCACGTAAAAAACACCAGCATCCACAATGTTATGGGGATCAGAGCCAAAAGGGGAAGAATCAGCTTGATCTGCGCCCCAAGCAACAAAAGCCCGACAACCCAGAAGACGTATAGGGAAATCAGTGAGAATTTTTTAAAGACCAGTGCGATGTTTTTTTGTTCGGATATGGTATATTCATACGGAATACCCGCAGAGCCAAAGCCGGCGGTTTCATTCATAACGATCTTTACTCCTTCTATGATACTCTGTTTTCATTGTACCATGAAAAGTATGAGGTGTCAAGGTGAAAAAGAAAAAATGTCATTGAAACACTTGCAAAACACTCTGTGGTGTGATATAATATGAACGTAATAATTCATAGGAATCCGAGAGAAACTTGCAGGAGGAATAGCCGTGATTTTTGAAAAAACAATCGTCAATATGTATAAGCGCATGATGCTTTCCAGATGCGACGATACCGAAACCGTGTTTTATTTTACTCCAAAGGATTTTCCGGGATTGCAAGCAGAGCCGCATGCTTTTGTTGCTTCTGCCGGACACAAGCTGCAAGGATATTTCTATCAATACGGAAATCCCATTCCCGGCAGATTGGTTGTGTTTGACCACGGCTTCGGTGGCGGGCACAGAGCCTATATGAAGGAGTTCCATATGCTTTGTCTGCACGGGTATCGGGTATTTTCATACGACCATACGGGGTGTATGGAATCCGAAGGCGAAACGCCAAACGGACTTTCTCAGTCGCTTTGCGACCTGAATGATTGTATTGCCATGCTCAAAGCCGATCCTCGATATGCACAAACACGTATTGCGGTCATGGGACATAGCTGGGGAGCTTTTTCCACGTTGAATATTTCTGCACTTCATCCCGATGTTTCCCACATTGTTGCTATGTCGGGTTTCGTTTCCGTACCGGAGATGGTCGGAACCTTTTTCCGTGGTTGGATGAAGGGGTACCGTAAGGCGATTTTGGCATTGGAGGCTCGGTTAAATCCCGAATTTATTAAGTACAATGCGGTGGAAACGCTGTTAAAATCAAAGACGCGTGCATTGTTGATCTATTCGGAAAACGACTCGATGTGTCTCAGAACGCACTATGACATTCTCCATTCCAATTTAGCGGAAAAGGACAACGTTCAATTTTTGTTTCTTGCAAACAAGGGACATAACCCCAATTATACCGAAGCGGCGGTGGCGTACTTGAACGAATTCGCCAAGGCGAGAGCTAAGCTGGTTCGCAAAAAAAGATTGACTGCCGAAGAGAAGGCTTCGTTTGTCGCCTCGTACGATTGGGAAAAAATGACAGCGCAGGACGAAGGCGTTTGGCGCGTTGTATTTGAACATTTGGATCAATAAGTAGGTCGCAAAGGAGCGAGACGGGCAATGAAACGGAAAATCGGTAGTAGTGCGGTTATCAGGAAAATCACTCTTGTCGGATTGTTGACTGCAATGGCAACCTTGTTGAGTTGTATCAAATTTCCCATTTTCGGAAGTGCCTCTATTACGTTGGTCTTGCCGGTGATTGTGATCGGAGCGGTTATATGCGGTCCGTTGGTGGGCGCATGGTTGACTGTAATTCCCAACTTAATTGCTTTTGGCGAAGCGGGGATTTTTATGGTATATGCTCCCGCCGGATGCGTGGCAACACTGTTATTAAAGGGGCTGCTTGCCGGCTTCCTCGCGGGTGTTGTTTATAAGCGCTTGTCTAAGAAGCATCCGATCGGCGCGGTTACCTGCGCCGCAGTGGTTGCTCCCACGGTCAACACGCTTGTCTTCGTCATGGGGTGCTATTTGTTCATTTGGGAGCAACTTGTTGAGTTGGCGGGCGAGAACGGAATTGGAATCGGTATGCTCTTGCTGGGGCTTGCCGGATTAAATTATATTGTTGAAATGATCATCAACGTCGTCCTCTGTCCCACTATTCTGCGTATCATTCAAATTGCGGCCAAGCGCAAATTGACGTAAGTATCCAATCATCAATCAAAATATCGATCTGTTGGGAGAAAGCCGGGGCGGCTTTCTCCCTTTTTAGAGAATATTGGAAATGGAGATCACTTCCAAGCGCCGCA
Source organism: Eubacteriales bacterium (assembly GCA_045644105.1). Taxonomy (GTDB): domain Bacteria; phylum Bacillota; class Clostridia; order Oscillospirales; family CAG-272; genus UMGS1865. The sequence continues at coordinate 18,572 of JAZRGI010000013.1, forward strand.
TATCGCCGATTGCATCTCGCAACAGTGCCAGAGCGCTCTGAAATCCGTAAAGATCTCCGCACTCGGCGCAAGCCAAAAGCATTGTGGCTTGTTCGCTTACGCGGTCGACCACCGGATATCCAACCGATAGACGTACGTATTCTACCTGTTCGTCCCATTCTGCTAAAATTGCCTGTGCCTGCGGGATACACGTATTGTCATCGATGGCGGGAAGTGCTTCCAATTGCTCTAATATCCGATCGGCAAGACGGTTGATATAAATATTGTTGAATATGATGCACCCCAAAAGCAGGATTGCCAATAAAATTGAAACGATAAAGGCTTTCATAGGCGCTCCTTTGGAACCGAATACAGATCTCCGTGTCGGTTTGCGGTGATACAGAATTGATCCTTGGGTGCGAGCCCTTTTTTCTTCAGTTCGTGCATCAACCACGCATCATCGCGCCCGATCAAGGTCAGACCGCGGCGACTGACCGTATCGTTGGCGTAAACGATGTGCATCAGGCCGGAGTCGTCGGGTTTGATGCCCAACTGTTGGACGGTTGGGGTGGAAAAACTGCCTTTCGGCAAAACCGTCAACTTGCCGTTCTTTTCCAAGATAGCCGTGTCGATCTGCGAAAGCTCGGCAAATCCTTGTTGGCGGATTTCACTGATCAGTTCGTCCATCGATATTCGCAGTTCCCGCAAGGCATCTTGTTTCAGATGCCCTTCTTGGATAATCACTGTTGGGCGCGCCGAAACAAGTGCTTTTAAAGACGGAAAACGAATTAGAATTACCGATGAGAAGACTTCGAGGATCAGTAGGGTGATCATTGGGATGAGCGCGTGCGAAATAGGAATTTCCTGGTTGGTAATCGGCAGAGAGGCGATTTCTGAGATCAGTAGGGTGGTAACAAGATCGGTTACCTCAAGCTCGCCGATCTGGCGCTTTCCCATCAAGCGCATAATGCAGATCAGAACGACGTAGACGATCAGTGTGCGGATCAATATTGTTAACATAAAACGCCTCCGTTTTTTGAACAGTGTTCGCAAAACAAAGGCGTTTTATACATTATATTATTATATAGGACTCAAAGCAGATCCCGACGATGTTCCAACTCCTCAATAATGGCGGCAATTGAATGCTCGCGGCAGGGCACCGTTACACGGTCTGCGGCATCGATGACCGATTGGATAGAGTCACCAACGGCGTAACCGATGTCGGCGGCAAGGATCATATCCAGATCGTTTTCATAGTTTCCGGCGGCAACCGCAACACGGGCGGCATCTCCCAATTTTGCCTTCAGGCGTCGGATAGCATCGCCTTTTCCGGTTCCTGCCTTTTGGTATTCGATGCCTCTGATCCAACTGCGCATGGATATGTAGTTGGAGGGAAGTGCTCGGCGTACAGTATCGGCGTATTCGTCACTGTATTGATCGGGGATCTGCAAAAGGCATTTGAAGACCTGCTTTGGCATTTTTTCAAAATCAATGGACTCCCCCATTTTGACCTCCAGATTCGGCTCGAAGCAACCGCAATAGGTCATGCTTCTTGCGTGCGGGCAAAGCGAGAGGATCTTTTGAGAAACCTCAATGACGTCATCGTCGCACGGTTGCACGAAGATCGGGTTTTCACCGCGAGGGTCGCAGATGATCGAACCGTTCAACATGGCGGAATAGGTGTTCGGGACAAAGTAGTCTACCCATTCCAATAGGAAGTCGGGCTTGCGACCGCTTCCAATCGAAAACAATCCTCCTTCGGATTGAAAGTAGGCGATTGCCTGGCAGTTTTCGGGGGATACCTTTCCACCCTCACACAGTGTGCCGTCCAAATCGGACATCAGAAAAAATCCGTCAAATTTTCCCATAGCGTTGTTCCTCTCGGTCAAATTGTTACATTTGTATTATTATAAGGCGCGGTGAACCGCAACAAACATAGTATATCATAAATAAAAGAACAAACCGTGAACGTATGAAAAATTGCACGCGCAAATAGAGCTTTTGGTTACAACAAACGAATTTGTAATCCGAATTTCGTCATCTCCCCCAAAGCGATTGTATAGAATGCATACTAAACGACCAAAAAGTCGTACAAAATGACGTAGAAAAACTGTTTGAAGTGCCGAAAAGGAAAAAAATGAAAAAAAGTTCTTGACAAAGTGGTAGGAGGTGTAGTATAATGTACAAGCTCACCCAACGAGG
>JAZRGI010000014.1:0-11378 GCA_045644105.1 Eubacteriales bacterium
CCGATTCTCCATAGCAGACCAGCTCAGCTGCAGCCTTTTCAAGTACGGGAAGCGGAAGCATGGACGGTCCTGCCGAAAAATTGTAAACTCTGTTCATAAATCGTTCCTCCGGAAACAGTTTTGCCGCACTTTAGCCCTTTAACTTACTAAAGTGAAACATATTACTATTATATTCCCATTGAAGCCGAAAGTCAATAGTTTTTTAAAAAAACTTTTTATTTTTTTTCGATTTGATTCGACCAAAAAGAAAAAATGAGGAAAAAGTGGTGCTTTTTCCTCATTCAAAAAGTTATTTCAGGGTTTCCAAAAAACGACCGATACGAGTGAGCGCCTCGTTGATGTGCTTTGTGGAATAGCAATAGGAGGCGCGGACAAAGCCCTCACCGCCTTGACCGAAAGCCGTTCCGGGAACGACGGCAACGCGCTCGGCATAGAGCAAGCGTTCGCAGAACTCATCCGAGGAGAGTCCGGTGGAGCGGATGCATGGGAATGCGTAGAAGGCACCCAACGGCTCACGGCAGGTAAGTCCCAGCTTGTTAAAGCCGTTAACGATCAGACGGCGGCGCATATCGTATTCCTCGCGCATGGCACAAACGGCGGCATCGCCTGATCGCAATGCCTCAATGGCGGCGTATTGCGACGTGGTAGGAGCGCACATAATGGCAAATTGGTGAATTTTGGTGATCTGTTTGATCAAGGGAGCGGGGCCGCAGGCATAACCAAGACGCCATCCCGTCATCGAGAAGGTCTTGGAGAAACCGTTGACCACCACGCACCTTTCGTGCATACCGTCGATCGCGGCAATCGAAACGTGAGCATGATCGCCGAAGGTCAACTCCGAGTAGATCTCGTCGGAGATGACGACGATGTTGGTTTCGCGGAGAACGGCGGCAATCTGCTCCAGATCGTCGCGCTCCATAATAGCACCGGTAGGGTTGCATGGATAGGGGAGGATCAAGGCTTTGGTGCGCGGCGTAATCGCGTCACGCAGTTGTGTTGCGGTCAGTTTAAAATCGGTTTCGGCGCGGGTTTCGATGATAACGGGCGTTCCGCCGGCAAGACGCACGATCGGCTCATAGCAGACGTAGCTTGGTTGGGGAATGATGATCTCATCCCCCGGAGCGGTAATGGCGCGGATGCAGGCATCAATGGCTTCCGAGCCGCCAACCGTAACAAGCACGTCGGTCTGTGGATCATAGGAAAGACGGTACTTCCGTTGCATATAATTGCAGATCTCCCGACGCAAAAGCTCAAGTCCCCAGTTGGAGGTGTAGCGGGTTTTTCCGCTTTCAAGCGAGAGAATGCCTGCCTTACGGATCTCCCAGGGGGTGGGGAAATCGGGTTCGCCGACACCCAGAGAGATCACGTCTTCCATCGATTCGGCAATGTCAAAATATTTTCGGATGCCGGACGGCTTGATCGAGGTAACCGTCGGCGAAAGAATTTTTGTGTAATCCATCAGAGCAGGTAACTTCCTCTCTCATCCTTGCCCGAACCAAGCAATTCAACGTCAAGCTCTTTATAGCGGCGCAGGACGAAATGCGTTGCGGTAGAGGTTACCGATTCAATGGTGGAAAGCTCCTTTGCAACAAACTGCGCAACCTCCTGGAAGGTTTTGCCTTTCACCACGACGTTCAAGTCGTAAACGCCGGACATCAGATAAACCGATTCAACCGAAGGATATTTCATGACCTTTGCGGCAACATCCTCAAAGCCAAGACCTGCCTTCGGGGTTACCTTCAGCTCGATGATGGCGGAAACGTAGGCACTGTCAAGGCGATCCCAGTCGATCACTGCCTTATATCCGCGGATCACGCCCTCATGTTCCATTTCGGCAATCTCGGCGCGCACTTCGTCCTCGGTAATGCCAAGCATGGTGGCGAGATCGGCGGTGGAGGTGCGGGAGTCTTTGCTGATGAGTTTTAAAAGCTTGATGTTCATAAGAAGATCCTTTCGTTTTTGAGGATGGAATTATTGCTCAATGATTTCAACGCGGTCAATGACAACGGGCGACTTGGGAACGTCGTCATACCAACCGATGCGACCGGTCTTAACGTCTGCAATGGCATCAAGCACGTCAAAGCCGTCGGTCAACTTTCCAAAGCCGGCATACTGCGCGTCGAGGTAGGGCGCGTCCTTGTGCATGACGAAGAATTGAGAGGATGCCGAGTTGGGATCGGAGGTGCGAGCCATGGAAAGCACACCGCGCGTATGCTTCAGGTCGTTCTGCATAAAGCCGTTGGCGATAAACTCACCGCGGATGGCATCGGCAGGCTTTTGTTGGAAGCTCTCGTCAAAACCGCCGCCCTGGATCATAAAGCCCTTGATGACACGGTGGAAGATGACGCCGGTGTAGAAGCCGGATTCGATCAGGGACAAAAAGTTTTGTACGGTGGCGGGAGCCTTGTCCGGATAAAGCTCTGCGGTCATTTCGCCAAAGTCGCGGACGGTAATCTTAATAATGGGGTTTTTCATAATCATATTCCTTTCGGTAAAAACAATATAGTTAAATTAATTATACAACTTTTCCGCGTGGTTGTCAATAGAAATAAAAATAAGCAATTTGCGCGGCAATACAAAAATATTTAAAATACGGTCAAATGCACGACATAAAGCGATGGTAAAATGATACCGTGAAAAACTGTCTGAATTTGAAACGGAGGAAACCGCGTTGATAGAGGTAAAAAATCTGACCAAGAGATACGGCACGGGCGTTGCCGTGGATGGAATCAATTTTAAGATTCAAAACGGTAGGATCTACGGACTGCTCGGCGCGAACGGAGCCGGAAAATCCACTACCATGAATATGCTGGCGGGATGCCTGGCACCGACCGAGGGCAGCATCAAGATCAACGGCTTTGATATGCAAGCGACGCCGACATTGGCAAAAAAATACGTGGGATATCTGCCCGAGATACCGCCGCTTTACGACGAAATGACACCCGAGGAATATCTTTTCTTCGTTGCAGAGGCAAAGGGTGTTTCTTATGAGAGGAGTGTTCGTCAGGTAAACGAGGTGATGGAGCTTGTGCAACTGAACCCGGTGCGGAAGCGATTGATCCGCTATCTGTCAAAGGGAAACCGTCAACGCGTCGGAATTGCGCAGGCACTGCTCGGAAACCCCGATATTATCATTTTAGACGAGCCGACGGTTGGTCTGGATCCGCAACAAATCACCGAGATCCGCGCTCTTGTCCGCCATTTGGGCGAAAAGAAAACCGTTATCATCAGTAGTCATCTGCTCTCCGAGATTGAGGAGCTTTGTGATCACGTGTTGATTCTTTCCGAGGGAAGATTGGTTGCCAACGCGCCCCTGGAGGAGCTTCGGGAAAGCGGAGCAAAGCCCCGTCTTCTCTTGACTGTGCGAGGCGACGAGGCGGGTGTGTCGGAGGTGCTTTCGGAAATCGGAGGCATCGAGAAAATCACGGTTGGCGCACCTCCCGAGGAGGGCGTGGTTGCCATGATTTTGACGCTTTCTGACGGGAAGGATGTTCGGGATGACATATTTTTTGCCATGGCAGAGCGCCGATATGCAGTGCTTTCCATGGAGCGCGAAGAAAGATCGCTGGAAAGTGTATTTCTGTCGTTGACAGAAGAAGGAAAGGAGGAGGCGTAACGTGGCCGCAATTTATCGCAAGGAATTAAGGCTTTATTTTGGCAGTATGTTGGGTTGGGTGATCACGGCGATCCTGTTGCTCTTTGCCGGACTCTTCACTGTGGCATTTCATCTGTTGAGCGGAAATACCGATTTTTCGCTTGTCTTGCTCTCCATGCAGTGGGTGTTGATCTTCACGGTTCCGTTCCTGACCATGCGATCGATTGCGCAGGAGCGGCACACGCGCACCGAGCAGCTTCTTTACTCGTTGCCGCTTTCGATTTGGGAGATCGTGCTTGGAAAGTTTTTTGCCATGTTGACCGTCTTCTTGCTTCCCACCGCCGTCACGGCGCTCTATCCGTTGATCATCGGCGGCATGGGTGAGGTTTCGCTTGCTTCGGCTTACACGGCGCTTTTGGGATACGTTTTGATGGGGGCGGCACTGATCGCCGTCTGTACTTATCTTTCCTCGTTGTTTGAAAATCAGATCACGGCGGCAGTGGTAAGCATCGCGGCACTGGTTCTGATCTATTTGATGAACTCGGTTTCGGGCTTTTTGCCGAGTGGAGCGATCGGATCTCTGATCGGATGCATGCTTCTGCTTCTGTGTTTGGGGGCGTTGGTCTGGCGGGCGGCAAGCAATCGCAATCTCGGATGGATCGTTTCTGCGGTTTCGATTCTTCTGATGGCACTGTTTTACCTGCTACGCGCCTCACTATTTGAAGGATTGCTTCCGCGATTGCTCACAAGGATCGATTTGTTTGCGCGATTTGGCGGCTTTTCCAACGGAAGAATCGATCTTGTCGGAATCGTGTTTTATGCGAGCGTTAGCTTGTTTTTCCTGTTTTTGACGGTGCAATCGATGGAAAAGCGCCGTTTGGTGTGAGAGGAGGGGCAATATGAAACGAAATGACGATTTGTTTTTCCCTGCTCTGTTTGGCGAGAGCTATGCCGCGCGCCGACTGTCGTTTGGCGCACTGATGATGCTTCTTCTGTTGGCGGCACTGATCGCCCTGAACACCTGTCTCGGATGGTTGCCGTTTCATATCGCATCCCCCGACGTTACCGACTCCGAAACCTTTCGGTTGTCGGGCGTGGCAAAGGATTGGTTGGAAGGGCTTGACGAGCCGATTACCCTTTATTTGGTTTGCGCGGGCGGAGAGGCGACTGCGGATGCCGATCTTTACGCCTTTTTGCAAGCCTTTTCCGGGGCGAGCGATCTTGTCAGTGTAAAGATTCTCGACTCTCAAAAAAACACCGCGGCGCTTTCGGCGTACGGTGCCAACGGCATTGAAGATCATAGTGTGATCGTTGCAAGCGCCAAGCGGCATCGCGTCATAGCCAACGGTGAACTGTACTATTATTATTATCCCTACTCAAGCGGAGGCGGTACCACCCTGTCTGCCGAGGAGTATCGGTATATGTTGGAGTATTGGTCGGCAAACGATCCGACGGGAAGCTACGTTGCGCAGCTCGCGTCGAGTATGATTGCGTATTTTGACGGCGGATCGCGCGTGATCAACGCAATCAACTACGTCTTGGCGGATCGCATTGCCAACGCATACCTTGTAACCGGGGGAAGCGGTCTTTACCCGGATGCGGCGTTTTGCCGCAGTTTGTCGAGTGCGGGATATACCTTGAATCGCATCGACTCGGTCACAAGTCTTCCGACCGTTTGCGATCTTCTGATCCTCTATGCGCCGACGAGCGATATTTCCGCAGAGGAGGCAGAGCGGCTCTCGGATTATCTTGAAAAGGGCGGCAAACTCTTTCTGCTCTCCTCGCTCACCAAAACGCCGGAGCGTCTGAACGCGGTTCTTTCGGCTTACGGCATGACCTTTGAGGAGTCTACCGCAGTGGTGTGCGATTCCAATCCCAACAGTATGACGGTGGAGGGTAGCCCCTATCTCTTCCGTGCACAGATTCAATCCAAAAACGAGGCGACCGGCGACTTTGCCGAGAGCTTTGTGGTATATTCGGCGCATTCCATCGCCGTAACCGAGGCGGAGGGTGTCACCGTTGCGCCGTGGCTATATACCACACAGGCGGGATATCTGGACGATGCGGATGAAAGCACACCGATTCCCGAAAAGCGATCCTATTCTGTCGGCGTGACCGCGCAAAAGGAAGAAACACGGATCGTGTGGCTTTCCTGTGCGCAATCCTTGACAGAGGCGGTTGATGCGCCCTACGCAGAGGGTAACAATACGGTGTTGGCGATTTACGGTATGAATTGGTTGACGGGCGTCAAATTGGATGCGGTTGACGTGTCCCCAACGGTGATCGATACGTCGGTCTTGAGTGTCAGCTACGGAGGCTTTATTTTCTGGTCGTTGGTGATGGTTCTGTTGCTTCCCGCAGGTATTATTGTCGGCGGTGCGGTGGTTACCCATATCAGAAAAAAGCGATAAAAAACAGATCGAAAAATCGATCGATCTATTGATTTTTGCACCGCCGTGTGGTACAATAACCTAAACGGAAAGAGCCAATGGGAGCGTCCGATTAAAAAATTTCCATCAGGAGGAAAAAGCAATGAAGATTTCGGTTGGAACCTATAATATTTTAAGCGGTGTTGACTATATGCACCGCGTGGAAACAAAAGAGTGGCGTCTGGTGCCCGAGCGCTTTGCCGAGGCGATCAAGGAAATGGGACTCGACATTTGCGCACTCAACGAGGTACGCGATATTCCCGGAGATGACGAGCATAAGTGGAATCAGACGGGCAAGGCGATTGCCGAGCAGTTGGGATACAACTACGTTTTCGGCAAGGCGATCGACATCCCGGGCGGCGGCTACGGCAACGCACTTGTGACGCGTTATCCCATCCTTAACGTCAGAACGGTTCCGATGCGTATTGCACCCGAAAACCGTGATCCCAACAGCGTTGCGCGTTGGTACGAGGATCGAGTGCTGATGATTGTTGATCTTGACGTGGAGGGAAAGACGGTAACGGTAATGGTCACCCACTTTGGCTTGAACGACGACGAGCATGTGCTGGCAGTGAAGATCGTGCGCCAAGAAGCAGAGAAGATCAACAATCCCATCATCTTTATGGGAGACCTGAACATTACCGAGGATACAAGACATTATGCCGCACTTTGCGAATTCCTTACCGATAGCATTGCCGTGGCACAGGGCGAGGTCAAGAGTTTCCCCGCAGACGCGCCCGACCGCCGCATCGACTTCCTCTTTACCAAAGGTGAGATCAAAGCGCTCGAATCGCGCGTTCCGAGCATTGTCGTTTCGGATCACCGTCCCTTCGTTGCAACGGTTGAATTGTAAAAATAATAAAAAAACCCGCGAGAAGCTTCTCGCGGATTTTTCTATTGTGCGCAAAGGCTTATTTGCCTGCCTTTTGTGCTTCCATTGCGCGGCGCTTGCGCATCATTTCCTTCATACGGGTTTCGGTGTTGAGGATCTTCTTGCGCAGAGGGATCGACTTGGGAGTGACCTCGATGAGATCGTCGTCGGTGATATACTCCAAGGCTTCCTCAAGGGTAAAGATCTTTGCGGGAGTGAGGAGCAGTTTTTCATCGGCACCGGCAGAGCGGATCGCGGTGAGCTGCTTCTTCTGACAGGGATTTACGGCAATGTCGTCGTTTTTTGGGTTCTCGCCGACGATCATACCCTCGTATACCATGGTCTGCGGGCCAACGAAGAGCTGTCCGCGTTCCTGCGTCTTGTAAAGACCGTAGCGGGTGGTTTCACCGTCTGCCGAGGCAATGAGAGAGCCGGTAAACTTCATGGCAACCTCTCCGCGATAGGGTGCGTAACCGTCAAAGATGGTGTTGATGACACCTTCGCCGTGGGTTGCGGTCAGGAACTCCGAGCGGTAACCGAACAGGCAACGCGCAGGGATCGAGTATTCGATACGGGTACGGGTTCCGACGGGGTTCATGGAAAGCAGATCGCCCTTGCGTTGACCGAGCTTTTCCACAACGACACCGACAAAATCCATGGGAACGTCAAGCGTTACGCGCTCCATCGGCTCGTATTTTTGACCGTCAACGTCCTTGTAAAGCACGCGGGGGGTGGAGCAGGCAAGCTCCAAACCTTCGCGGCGCATGGTTTCCAGGAGGATCGAGAGGTGCATCTCGCCTCTGCCCGCAACGCGGGACTCGTCGGTGGTGTCGCCGTCGCTTACGCGGAGCGATACGTCCTTGAGCAGCTCGCGGTACAGACGGTCGCGGATCTGACGGGAGGTAACAAACTTACCCTCCTTGCCCGCCAGGGGGCTATTGTTGACCATAAAGGTCATTTCCATGGTCGGCTCGGATACCTTAACGAACTCAAGCGGTTGGGGATTGGAAGCCAGGGTGAGGGTATCGCCGATGGTGATCTCACCCGCACCCGAGAAGCAGACGATATCGCCGACTTTGGCATTTTCAACCGGCTTGCGGATTAGACCGTCGATCTGATAGAGCGAAACGATCTTGGTCTTTTTAACAACGTCGGGATTATGGAAATTGCAGACGGCAACCTCCTGACCTACGCGGATGCTTCCGCGCTCAATGCGGCCGATACCAATGCGGCCAACGTAGTCGTTGTAGTCGATGGAGGAAACCAGAAGCTGAAGCTCGCCCTCTTCGTCGCCTTCGGGAGCCGGCATATAGGACAGGATCTTTTCAAACAAAGGCGTCAGGTCAACACCTTCTTCGGCGGGGTCCTCGGTTGCGGTTCCGGAGCGGCCCGAGCAATAGAGCATGGGGCTATCCAATTGCTCGTCGTTTGCGCCAAGATCCATGAGGAGCTCAAGGATCTCATCCTCAACCTCGCCGATGCGGGCATCGGGCTTGTCGATCTTGTTGATGCAGACGATGACGCGGTGATTCAGTTCCAGCGCCTTTTGCAAAACGAAACGCGTTTGAGGCATGGGGCCTTCTGCGGCATCAACCAAAAGGATAACACCGTTTACCATTTTGAGGATACGCTCAACCTCGCCTCCGAAGTCGGCGTGGCCGGGGGTGTCAATGATGTTGATCTTAACGTCCTTGTAATAAACGGCGGTGTTCTTGGCAAGAATGGTAATTCCGCGCTCGCGCTCCAAGTCGCCCGAGTCCATAACGCGGGTAACGGTTTCCTGATTTTCACGGTAGATACCGCCCTGCTTTAGCAGACCGTCTACCAACGTGGTCTTTCCGTGGTCAACGTGCGCGATGATGGCAACGTTTCTCAAATCTTCTCTAATCAATGCCTTTTCTCCCGTTTCTGTTAGATTTTTTCTTTCCTTTTTTCTTAACAATATATTATATCATATTTTTAACCCTTTGTAAAAGACAAAGAACAAACGATATTTCACAAAACAAAAGGGCTATTTTTGTATATTTTAACAATAAAAAGGCGATTGGAATAGGCGTTTTGTCATCCAATCGTTCTTTTTATCTGTCAGGTAAGGTCTTGCGGATAAGCCAGACGGAACAACTCGGCAATGCGCTCCTCCTGTCCCGTAACGTGCAAAAAGCCAAAAACGACCTCCATGCCGGTTGCGGCGCGGTACTCGCTAACCGTGGATCTCTTTGGAACCGACGAGTGTCCCATGTTTCGTCCGCGACGGAAAAACGCCGCTTCTTCATCGGTCAGATGCTCGGCAAGGCGTTTCATCGCTTCTGCTTGAGCGGGGGCGCGAACGTAGTCCAGTGCCGCGGCGTTGAGGTGCGCGGAGGTGGAGAGACCGCGCTCCACCAACATCCGGCGCACGCAAAGCTCAATGACACAGTCGCCGAGATATGCCAATGCGGGCGTGGAGATTTCATGAATGTCGATCATTTCTCATCCTCCTTTTGGGCATCGTCCTTTTTACTTTTTGCCGCCTTTTTTTCCTCTTTCTTTTCCTTCTTTTCCTTCTTCTCTTCCTCTTTTTGGCGCTTCTTCTCTTCTTTGTTTTCGGTGTCAACAGCGGGATAACGCGCTTCCAGAAGGGCTTGAACGATGCTCTTGAAGTAGGAGGACATTGCCGCCATACCGAGGATCAGTGTCAGATAATCGCTATCGTCGCCAACGTCAAAGTCATGTCGATCGACAAAGCTTTGCACTGCTTCCCAAGCGTCGGCGCGCTCACACTCCTTGATGTCTAAAAAGCGCTCGTAAACGTCCTCCAACATGGCGGTACCGTATGTTGGCAGGGCATAGACGTTTTGCAGGATTTGTTTGATCTCGTTGATCGAAAGCGTGTTTTTGAGAGAATAGACCAACAACATTTGCAGGATCTGCTCTTTGGAATATTTTTTTCCCTTGATGGGAGAAATCAGACCGTCTTTGGAGTAGTTATTAATCATGGTTTTGGTCAGGACGCGGTCGTGGAAACGCTCTGCACCCTCTTTCAGCTTATCCGAGGTGAGGCTGGTGATCTGATCGACGTAAAGATCGATGGCGGGGATTTCCGCCGAGCGCAGATCGGCGTCCCGTACGGCTTCCTTTACAAGCAATTCCATATCGGGTTTCATCATGTTGCGTATTCTCCGTTCTTTTTTTGTGCTATGCGGTTCGCCGCTCTGCTTTAAGCGACTTTTCATACTATTATAACCATTATAACAGAGGACGCGCAAAAAATCAATAGGATTTTTTATTTTCGGGGCAAATAAAAGAGGACTTGCAAACAAAAAGGATACCGCGTTGTGTTGCGGTATCCTTTTTTTGATATGAATTTATCAAGCCTGCGGCTGGGGGTCAACGGGAGCGGGATCGGGTTCAACCGGCTTTTGCGTCAAATTCATAACCTCGTAAACGTATTTGTAAGCTGCGGACTCTTCGGTGCAAGCCGAAAGATTGATGCCGTCAATGTAAAGATTTTGGCTTCCGGAGAAAACGTAAATTCCGTCAAGCTTGGTCAGAGAAGCGGGGAAGGTGATGTTCTCAAGCGCCGTGCAGTTCTGGAACGCCTGCTTGCCGATCGAGGTAACGCCCTCCGCAAAGGTGATGGACTGAAGAGAGGAACAACCGAGGAATGCGGCGTCGCCGATGGTTTCGACCGATGCGGGAACCGAAAGCGCGGTGAGAGAAGTGCAGTTGCTGAACGCGTGATAGGGGATATCGGTGATGGTTGCCGCCGAGAGATCAAGGGTGGTCAGACGGGAGCATCCGGTAAAGGCTGCGTCGCCAATGCTCTGAACGGTAGCGGGAATCACGACCTCGGTTACCAACGCGCAGTTTGCAAAGGCATAGCGTTCGATCGTCTTAACGGTGGCGGGGATGATGATCTTGGTAATGCTGTTGCATTCCTTGAATGCCTGCACGGAGATGGCAACAACCGTCTTGTTGTCAAGGGTTTCGGGAATCTTCAACTCGTGCAGAGCATCGCCGCAGGAGTAAGAAGTAATGGTTACGGTTTCACTGTCGATCTGGTCAAAGTAGAAGGTTTCTCCGGTTTCGGGGAAATAAATGTGATTGACGATTTCATCCTTTTGCAGGTAATCCTTCAGGTCGTTGATATTTTCGTTTTCCTCTTTGGAACAAGCCGAAAGAGTCGCAATCATGAGTGCCGCAAGAATGAGCGCGAGTAATTTTTTCATATTAAAGTCCTCCATACAGACATAGCATAATAAAATTATACATGAAAACCTCAAAAAAGTCAATAGATTTTCGCTTTTGTATTGTAAATATTTTTGTTTTTTGCCAAAATCAACGGGTTACGCGTGTTCGGGGGGCGTTTTTGGGACGACAGTCCGCCGTTTGCCGAACGCAGTTTCGATCAGTTGATCGTGTTAACAATTGAAACCACCAACCAGATCACCAAGACAACGGCAGAGGCGGGAGAGGCGAGCGCGCGCCAAAGTTGACGCGGCAG
>JAZRGI010000015.1:0-1584 GCA_045644105.1 Eubacteriales bacterium
CTCGAAGCAGGATGTCTTGACTTCGCTTCCGCAGTCTCCCAAGGTGGAAGGACAGAACCAAATGCCCCATACCGTGAACATGCACAAAATTGTGATCACGTTTAAGAGCAACGGTGAGCCGATCACCTTCCGTGCAACAGCAGCTCCTTTCTCCAAGACCGTCAACAGAGGGGATCTCACGCCGATCAGCGAGTGGACGATACCGAATGACTGTTTCGGTTGGTGTGATGCGCTGAACGCGGGTTTTCTCCGGCTGAGGAAGAACGAAACAGAATAATTATCGGAAAGAGAACGTTATGAAAAAGATTTCCCGAATGATATCTGCCGTATTGGCGCTTATGATGGTATCGAACTTCTTGGCTTGTTCGCAAGATCCATCGCACGGTACAACGACAGATCCCGATACAACGAACGGAACCGACACGACTCCCGACAAGGAGCCGCTCCCCCCGCTTGGCGATCTGAACGTTACCATTGATAAGACTCCTTTGGATCCTGACATGTCCGGCTTTGTTTCCGTGCCGGAATCTCTTTCCGTTCAAGAAAAACCCTCCAAAAAGGTGTTGACCGACTATTCTGAAACCAAAAGGACGTATGCCGGTGCGATTTGCGTCGTGGCCAATAATTCAAACGTGTGGATTAAGGACGGCAAATATACCTCCGACTACAAGTTTATCTGGGACGGCGCACATATTTTAGGTGCAGCCCCGACGCTTGCGGCCTTTGCCAATCTGGCGTACTCCTATGAGGAAGCAACCCAAACCGTATCGATCGGGCATATGACCGCCAAGGCGGGACAAAAGTTTATCGTGATCGACGGTAAGCGTTACGAATCCGAGAGTGAGAATACCGTCATAGACGGTGTTTTGTATCTGCCGCTCCGCGAATTTGTTCGTTACGGTATGAAGAAGTTCTACGGTGAGTCGACCAAGGGCTTTGCCGTGATTGCTACCGAAGAGCGTCCGTATCACTTCAGTGCCAAACGAAACACCCTGATCCTGATAGCCAATGCGGAATACAGCAAGATGATGGCTTACCTGGTGCTGGACCGCTACAATGCGGCAACACTTCGGGATATGTTCGAAAAGGACATCAAGGGCACCTCCTATCCTCGTATCCTGACGATCAAAGAGGATGCTCCCAAGCTTAAGGAATCCGTTGCAAATGACAAGTTTATGGCAGAGATGTCTACCTACGTCATGCAGATGGCTGACGATTTCTTAAATCAGGAGGTTGTCATTACGGTTGAAGGAAATCTGGTAGGCGTTCCTTCCTTTTTGCTCCCCGAGGTTATGTATTATGCCTACTATATGACCGGCGATCGTGCCTATATTGAAAAGGCGATTGCCGCGATCGATCCGATTCTGGAGCTCAATACCTGGACTGCCTATACGCACACGCTGTCGATGTCTGCTTGCTGTATGTATTTAGCAAACGTGTACGATCTGTACCACGACGAGCTGACGCAGGCGCAAAGAGACGCGATCGCCAATGCTTTGATTAACCGAGGCATTCGTGCGCACAGCGATTTTATGACCGGCAAAACGACCTCCAATGACTGGCCCACGCGTGACAGTAACTGGA
>JAZRGI010000016.1:0-2439 GCA_045644105.1 Eubacteriales bacterium
AGAAACCGCAACGGACGTACGGTGTCACCCGATGAGCGAAGCATGGAGGCACAGTAATTATATACCATGCTCGCTGGCATACCGCAAAAATAAGCCCGCATATAGAGCACTGCCTCATCCAATACGGCGGGATCGGTCTTCATCCAGATCAGGAGCGGACGTGCCGTCGTCAAGCCAAACACCGTAACCAGGACACCACTGACCAGTGCCGCAATCACGAAGGTATGTACCACTCTCTCAAGCTCGCCCTGATGCTTGGCACCAATCTCATGCGCCACGCAGACGCCGGCACCCACCGAAAGTCCCATAAAAAGCTGTACGATCAAATTGGAAAGCGAACCGCAGGAGCCAACCGCCGCCAGGGCGTTCTCACACTCTTCGGGCGTACTTCCGCCCCAACGTCCCACCACGATGATGTCCGCCGTGTTAAAGAGAAGCTGCAGTACCGCCGTCGCGATCAAAGGAAGCGAGAAGAGTATGATCTTGGACAGAAGCGGGCCTTCCGTCAGATCTGTCCGAATGCGTTTATCTCTCGTCATGCGCATGATCCCCCATTACTTTTTTCAACCCTATTATACCTCTTTTTGCCGGAAAGTCAAGTCCTTTTTGCAAAAAGGTAAGCCTAATTTTGATGATTTTGAAATCGCTCTGCCATTTAACAAAAACATGGGGAACCCACTCGGTTCCCCATGAAGCATTATTCTTTTCCTTTTTCAAAAATCGCGTATCCACAGGGCTTGATAACGGCTTTTCCGTCGGTGATTTCGTCGCTCTGAAGACTTCCGTATCCATCCGGAATGGCAAAGTTCAACGGCTCGTCGTTCATATTTGCAACAACGATCAAGGCATCCCCTCCGTCCTTCGCCACTCTTTCGTAAGCAAAAGCGTGGGCATCGCGATACAGAAAACGAAAATCGCCTTCCGCAAGGCAACGGTGTCTCTGTCTGATTGCGCCTAGGGTTGCGTAATGCGCCGCGAGAGTAACGTCCTCACGCCCCCAAGGAAAGGGCATCCGACAGAAGGGATCGTGATACCCCTCCAATCCCGCCTCATCGCCGTAATAGACCGAAGGAACACCGTAAACGGTAAACTGCAACACCGACGCAAGCTTAACAAGCTCCACTGCACGGCGACGGTCGTCCGAAGAAAGGCGCAGGCGCGACAAAGCGGCATTCGTTTTGCCTTCTCCCGCTCCGCCGTCCCCCAACACGGTAATGATCCGCTCGGTGTCATGCGTACCCAAAAGGTTCATCAAGCAGTGGGAAACGGTTAACGGGTAGGAAGCATAGATCTCGGTCAGAATATTGTAAAAAGTATCGGCATCGCGATCCAACAAAAATGCCATGACCGCATTTCGGAAGGGATAATTCATGACGCTATCCAACTGTCCGCCTCTGAAATATCGGCGGCGTTTTCCGTACGCGATCTTATCGGCGGCGTTTTCCCAAACCTCGCCGATCAAAAGCCCCTCTCCGTCGGTTTCGCGCTTGACCACCTCGTTCAACTCGTCCAAGAATTCGTCGGGCAGTTCGTCGGCAACGTCGAGTCGCCAACCGTCAATGCCTGCGCGGATCCACTTTGCGGCAATGCCGTCACCGCCCGTAAAATAGCGGCGGCAGACCGCCTCCCCTTGCTGCAGGCGCGGCATGATCTCAATTCCCCACCATGCTTCGTAATCGACGGGAAACTGCTTGAAACGAAACCATGAGGCATACAGCGAGTCTTCGGATTGATAAGCCCCCACGTCGGGATATCTGCCGCGACGGTTGAAGTAGCGGCTATCATCTCCGGTATGGTTGAACACGCCGTCCAAAACAATGCGCATTCCACGGGCGTGTGCCGCCTTGATCAGTGCGTCAAATGCCGCTCTGCCGCCAAGCAGAGCATCAATTTTTTCGTAATCTGCCGTGTCGTATCGGTGGTTGGACGCCGCCTCAAAGATCGGTGAAAGATACAACACGGTAACACCGAGCGACTGCAAATAATCCAGCTTTTCAATGACACCCCATAGATTTCCGCCAAAGAAAACGTCGTTGGAAAGCGCCTCACCGGCAACCTCGGCATACTGCGGAATTCCGGTTTCCCAATCCTCGTTTAGGGTTGCACCCTCGCGAAGGCACACGTCTCCGTTTCCTCTGCAAAAGCGAT
Source organism: Eubacteriales bacterium (assembly GCA_045644105.1). Lineage (GTDB taxonomy): Bacteria > Bacillota > Clostridia > Oscillospirales > CAG-272 > UMGS1865. The sequence continues at coordinate 2,149 of JAZRGI010000016.1, forward strand.
CCAAAAAGATGTGGTACATTATAGCTCCGCGAAACCACGCCGGTGTCGTCATCCCCTTTTGGTGGACAAGCATCCGAAAGCGGTTTTGCGACTGCGAAGAAAGCGTAAAATCAACGTTGTTGACACTGTTGGTAAATAAGGTATCAAAGCCGCGTAAAAACAGAAACTCATACCAGAACAAGCCGTCGGCGGCATCTGCGCAAAGCTCGGCGGTGGAAATCCTGCAGGTGTAAACATCACTGCCGTTCTCCATCCCCAAAAAGGTCAACGGTGTATCGGTTTGCTCTCCTC
>JAZRGI010000017.1:0-4340 GCA_045644105.1 Eubacteriales bacterium
TCATAATCGGCACGGTCAGCTTGAGGTGGCTTGACGACTTGGCGGTGGCACTGATGCCGGCAACGGCGGCACCGCGGATCTTTTTGGTAACGCCGTAATGGTAGACGGTGGCGGGATCGATGCACTGCAGTTTATCCTTGATGACCGAGATGACGTTTCCGTCGCGATCCTTTAAGTTGATGTCAATTTCTACGTCACAAGCCATGCGATCGGTGTTGGGGTTCTCAACGTCCACACCCAAAGAGAGCATATAGCCGTCCTTGTCGCGCTTGCCCGCCGTACCGCCCAGCGCGCGCACCTTGACGGGAAGCGGTTCGGGTTCGGGGTCTGCGGTCAGATCGTCCAACATTTTGCGAAACGCCTCGTAATAGCACCATGTGTAGGTGGTGGAGGGGTTGCGATCCTCCATATAGGCGAACTCCATTAACGTTACGGTAAAAAGTCGCAGATAGTACATGACCTCACTGATCTGTGCGGCATCAATGGCAAGCGCCAGGCAGGTAGACCAATAGGAACCGTCAAGAAGAGAGAAGCGATTTCCATACTTGTTTTCATATTCGCGGTAGCTGTCGCCGTCCGGATTGCGGAAGGCATCAAACATACGGGAAAGAATTTCGGCATCGATCACATCTCCCGCTGCGCGCTTGTAAAATTGCTCTGCGGCGCCAAGCTCCCACCCCTGCGTACGTGCTTCGGAGAGCAGGGCAAAGGAGAATTGCTCTGCCATGTTCAGATCCGGCAAGAGCGTACAGAGGTCGATCTGTTTTTGTTGATGAATGGGGTAAGAGAGGGATAGAAATTCCGCAATATCGCGCAAAACCTCTCCCACACTTTTTCCAACGGCTTTTTGAAATTCGGTTTCCATTCTGATGACATCCGTCCTTTCCGAAAAATGGTGATTAAATTTTTTGCGCGGCTATTGAAATTCCGGCAAAAATATTGTATAATAAACAAATATAATAGGTTTAGATATATTATACACCATTTGCCTCGGTTTGGCAAGTGTGATTTTTGATTTTGAATCTGTTTTTCCAAAATGAGTGTGGAAAGGACATAGAAAACCATGTACCGTATATTAGAAAAGCGGAGTTTGAATTCCTCCGTAACCTTGATGAAAATAGAGGCTCCCGCAGTTGCAAAGAAGGCATTGCCCGGTCAGTTTATTATTTTGCGTACCGATGCCGACGGTGAGCGGATCCCCCTGACGGTTGCCGATTACGACCGTGCGAAGGGAAGTGTCACCGTTATTTTCCAAGTGGTTGGCGCGACTACCGAGCGACTCAATCATATGAACGAAGGTGACTGTTTGCAGGATTTTGTCGGCCCGCTCGGCAGAGCTACCGAAACCGACGGCAAACGTAAGGTTTGCATTGTGGGAGGCGGTGTCGGGTGTGCCATTGCCTATCCCGTTGCGAAACGATTCTTCGAGCTTGGGGCAGAGGTGCACGCCATCGTTGGCTTCCGCAATAGAGATCTTGTGATCTTGGAAGATGAGTTTTCGGCGGCTTCTACGCGCTTTGTAAAGGTATCGGACGACGGAAGTTGGGGCGAAAAAGGACTTGTTACCGATGCTCTGCGTGCTCTGATCGAAAGTGGCGAGCAGTACGACGAAGTGATCACCATTGGCCCCTTGCCGATGATGAAGTTTGTTTGTAAGTTGACGCGCGAATACGGGATCAAGACGGTTGCGTCTATGAACCCCATTATGATCGACGGAACCGGAATGTGCGGCGGATGCCGACTGACGGTTGGCGGAGAAACCAAGTTTGCCTGTGTGGATGGTCCCGAGTTTGACGGGCATCTGATTGATTTTGAAGAGGCAATCGCGCGTTCCTCCATGTACCGTGATTTTGAACGCCGTGCCCACGATGATGCGTGCAATCTCTTTCGCAAGGAGGTAGAGTGATATGCCGAATATGTCACAGAAGAAAATCGAGATGCCTTCTCAAGAGCCGGCGGTGCGCGCCCGTAACTTTGATGAGGTTGCGCTCGGATACACCGCGCAAATGGCGGTGGAGGAGGCAGACCGTTGTCTTAATTGCAAAACGCCGCTATGTGTGCAGGGTTGTCCCGTAGGCATCAATATTCCGTCGTTTATTCAAAAGGTAAAGGTTGGAGAATTTGAGCAGGCATACCGCATCATTACCGAATCCAGTTCACTTCCCGCCGTTTGTGGCCGTGTCTGTCCGCAAGAGGCACAATGCGAGGGAAGATGCGTACGCGCGAACAAAGGTGAGGCAGTGGCAATCGGAAGACTTGAACGCTTCGTTGCCGATTACCATAATGAGAATGCCACCGAGCAACCCATGCGCCCCGTATCCAACGGTCACCATGTGGCGGTGGTGGGCTCCGGACCTTCCGGACTTACCTGTGCAGGTGATCTTGCCAAGAAGGGATACGAGGTAACGGTATTTGAGGCACTTCATACGGCGGGCGGCGTGTTGGTTTACGGCATTCCCGAATTCCGTTTGCCCAAGGCGATCGTTGCAAAGGAGATCGAGTCACTCAAGTCGCTCGGTGTCCGCATTGAGGTCAACACCGTTGTCGGAAAAACAATATCGATCGATGAATTGATGCGCGGAGAAGGATATGAGGCGGTCTTTATCGGTTCGGGTGCGGGCTTGCCGCGCTTTATGAAGATTCCCGGTGAAAATCTGAAGGGTGTCTACTCGGCAAACGAGTTTTTGACACGTGTAAATCTGATGAAGGCATACCGTGAGGATAGCACTACACCGATCCAAAGAGCCAAGCGCGTCGTCGTGGTTGGCGGCGGAAACGTGGCAATGGACGCGGCACGCAGTGCGTTGCGATTGGGTGCGGAAAAGGTATATATCGTTTATCGCCGTTCCATGGAGGAGCTGCCGGCAAGACGAGAGGAAGTCGAACACGCAATTGAAGAGGGCGTGGAGTTTATGCTCCTCAACAATCCCACCGAGATTCTGGGTGACGAGAAGGGGTTTGTTGCGGGTGTCAAGTGTATTCGTATGGAATTGGGTGCGCCGGATGCGTCGGGACGACGTTCACCGGTGGAGATTCCCGATTCGGAATTTTTGTTGGAGTGCGACTCGGTGATTATGTCGATCGGCACCTCCCCCAACCCGTTGATCAAATCCACCACCGAGGGATTGGAGATCAACCGCCGCGGAGGCATCGTAGTTGCCGAAGAGAGCGGAAAGACCTCCTTGGAGGGTGTTTACGCAGGTGGTGACGCCGTTACCGGTGCCGCTACCGTCATTCTGGCAATGGGAGCGGGAAAGACCGCCGCCAAGTCTATTGACGAATACCTGCAAACAAAATAATCCACAACAACGCGCACCCCTTTTGCCGTGGGCGGTGTTGTCTATATTCAGTATTAAGCCTTGGTTGCAAGGCGCTCGGTATCCTTTGCAATCATCAATTCCTCGTCGGTGGGAATGACGAATACCTTTACCTTGGAGCCTTCTGCGGTCATATCAACAAGACTGCCGCGAGGCGCATTTAGGTTGACTTCTTCGTTGATCTTAACGCCGAGAACCTCAAGGTTGGTTGCGATGGCGTTACGAACCTTGGCGTCATTCTCGCCAAGACCTGCGGTGAATACCAACACGTCAACGCCGTTCATTTCTGCGGCGTAGCTACCGATCAGTTTTCTTGCGTTATGAACTACGAGATCAAGTGCCAACTTTGCGCGGCGGTTGCCTTCTGCAACTGCAGCCCAAACGTCACGCGCGTCACTGGAAACACCCGAAACACCGATCATACCCGACTTTTTGGTCAGAATGGTATCGATTTCATCGGCGGTGAGCCCTTCCTTGATCATGAAGGTAACGATAGAGGGATCGATCGGGCCGCAACGGGTACCCATCGGAAGACCGTCCTGGGGAGTAAAGCCCATAGAAGTATCAACGGCGATGCCGCCCTTGATTGCGGTTACGGACGAACCCGATCCGAGGTGGCAGGTAATGACCTTGAGTTCCTCAAGCGGCTTGCCAACCAGCTTTGCGGCTTCTGCCGAAACGTAGCGGTGGGAGGTGCCGTGGAAGCCGTAGCGGCGGATGCCGTACTTCTCGTACCACTCGTAGGGAACTGCGTACATATAGGATTCCTCGGGCATACTTGCGTAGAAGGCACTGTCAAATACACCAACGTGGGGAACGTTGGGCATCGCCTTCATACAAGCGTTAACTCCCTTGAGCGATGCAGGACCGTGCAGGGGGTTGATGGGAACGATGGATTCAATGTAAGCGAGGATCTCCTCGTCAAGAATCTTAGATTCCTTAATGGTGCCGCCATGCACGAAGCGATGACCGACTGCCGCGATCTCGTCAACGTTTTCGATAACGCCGAGGTTCTTGTCGGTG
>JAZRGI010000018.1:0-5398 GCA_045644105.1 Eubacteriales bacterium
GCTTTTATTTTATCCTTTTTGTGAAAAAAACACATGAAAGGATTCAAAAATTATGAAAAAAACAGTTTATTCAATTCTATCCGTCCTTTTATCTCTCGTATTCGTTTTCTGCCTTGCTTCCTGCGGTAATACGGTGGACAAGGCAGGCTTGTGGGAAAATGCAACGTATCTCAAGGACAAGGAATTCGGCAAGGGTGCCGTTACCGTACAGGTGGAGGTCAAGGTGGAGGAACAATCGGTAACCTTCACCATTAACACCGATAAAAACACCCTTGGAGATGCGTTGCTTGAGCATGGTCTGATTGCGGGAGAGGAAAGCCAATACGGTCTTTACGTGAAGGTCGTCAATGGAATTACTGCGGATTACGACATTGATCAGAGCTATTGGGGTTTTTACAAGAACGGCGAATATATGATGACGGGTGTAGATAGCACCACAATCGCCAACGGTGAGCATTACGAGCTTGTCTACACCAAGTAAAGAGAGTATGCGAGGCGGCAGACGTTATTCGCATCGGATACGCGAATGCTGCATCTTTGCTATGCTGGGCGCAGTGATGTTTTGCTCCAAGATCATCATGGAGGTGTTGCCAAACGTTCACCTGCTCGGAACGTTTACCATGGTTTATACCGTCACCTATCGCAAAAAGGCTCTGATACCAATTTACGTTTATGTTTTTATCAACGGCTTGTATGCAGGGTTTGCTACATGGTGGGTACCCTATCTTTATATTTGGACAGTTCTGTGGGCAATAACAATGCTGATTCCTCAAAATATTCCGAGAAAAGCGGCGTGCATCGTTTATCCTCTTGTTTGCGCCTTGCACGGCTTTGCGTTTGGAACGTTATATGCTCCTGCTCAAGCTCTGTTATTCGGCTTAAATTTTGAGCAAATGATTGCCTGGATCATAGCAGGGCTTCCGTGGGACGCAATTCACGGAGTTGGAAATTTCTTTGCGGGTATGCTCATCTTTCCACTGTCGATATTGCTGAAAAAACTGATGAAAAGACAATATTGATGGCTTTTTGCTCGACAAAAAGCTCCATGACAAAGCATAGGTTCTGTCATGGGGCTTTCTTTTATATGGAAGATTAGCGGGCTTTCAGTACGCTTTCCTCGTAGTCACGGATGGCGTCAAACCAGGAGGCGTCGCCAACCATACCGGCGCGTGCGCAGAATTCGTTCCACACGTCGCCAACGGGCATCATCTTCATTTCCTCTTGGAGCATCATCAGCTCGGTGAACTGCATAGCGTTCTGCAACGCCTTCATTTTGTCGTTGGGAAGAAGCAGAGCCGAGAGCAGAGCCTTTTGAACCGATCGCATACCGATGACCCATGCCGCAATGCGGTTGATGGAGGCATCAAAATAGTCGGTTGCGATGATGACGCGGTCAAGGGCATCGTTGCGGACGATCTCCTTCATCATTTCCTGGGTTTCGTCGTCGTAACGTACCACGTGGTCGGAATCCCAACGAACACCGCGCGTGACGTGCAGAGCGATCTTGGGGTGGAAGCAAAGGAGTGCCGAGATCTTGTCGGAAACCAGCTCTGTGGGATGGTAGTGTCCGTTGTCCATCAGAGGAACGATGCCGCGCGTGGTGGCATAGGAGAGGGCAAACTCGGCAGACCCCGCGGTGTAGGACTCCAGACCGATGCCGAATACTTTGGACTCCAACGTGACGTTGACAAGTTTTTTGTTATAACCGCAACCGAGGATCCGATCAAGTGAATCCATATAGCGCATTCTCGGGCCAAGACGGTCGGCGGGAATATCCTTCATGCCATCGGGAATCCAGATGTTCATCACCGAGGTAACTCCCGTTTCGCGTGCGAAATACTCGGAGATGCGGATGCAGGCGATGCCGTGACGGATCCAAAACGCACGGATCTCTTCGTCGGGGTTGGTCAGTGTGCCGTCGGCGGCAAGGGGGTGCGAGAAAAACGTGGGGTTAAAATCAAGACCGATGCCTCGTGTCTTGGCGAACTCCACCCAGGGACGAAAATGTTCGGGCAGAATGGCATCACGGTCTGGAATATTGCCGTCGGGATAGATGCCGTAGCAGGCATGTACGTTGACGTTGTGCTTTCCGGGAATGAGCGAGAACGCCTTGTCGATGTCTTGCATCAGTTGTTCGGGGGTAGATGCCGCACCGGGATAGTTGCCGGTGGTCTGAATACCGCCCGTCAATGAGCCTGCGTTTTCAAAGCCCTTTACGTCGTCGCCCTGCCAACAGTGCATCGAGATCGATACGCCGAGCAGACGGTCGATCACCGCGTCGGTATCGATCCCCCTATCGGCATAACGCGCTTTGGCGATATTATAAAAGTCCTTTTGTGTCATAAGTAGCCTCCGTTAGGTTGATATTATACATTATAAAGGACGCGATTTATCTTTTCAATAGCAAATGGACAAGATAAAAATTACACCCTTTATTTGTAAAAATACACCCCCAAAACCATCAAAAAAAGGGGCATATTTCAACCTCTTCGTTTCTTTTTTCTTGACAGGGGAGCGCGTTTATAGTATAATAAAATCAATAAAAAGAATCGGTTGGAAGCCGTGGGCGGTGCCAAACGGAGCGTTCTGACAAGGTTTTGGAGGGGAGATGGAAAAATGGACGCAAAGCATTATCTGTGCATTGATCTGAAGAGCTTTTTTGCTTCGGTGGAGTGCGTTGATCGCGGCTTGGATTCCATGACCACTGATCTTGTGGTTGCCGATCCCGCGCGCGGCGGCGGTGCCATCTGTCTTGCGGTTTCTCCTTCTCTCAAGGCAAAGGGTGTACGCAACCGTTGTCGGCTCTTTGAGATTCCCAAAAGCATCCAATATATTACCGCGCTTCCGCGTATGCGCCTTTACATGGAGTATTCGGCGCATATTTATTCAATTTACCTGCGTTATATCTCCTCGGAGGACATTCACGTTTATTCGATAGACGAGTGTTTTTTGGATATCACCTCCTATTGTCGCTTGTACGAGAAAACACCGATGGAGATTGCGAAAATGTTGATTGACGCGGTCTATCGCGAAACCGGTATCTGCGCGACGGCGGGAATCGGAACCAATCTCTTTCTTGCCAAGGTCGCACTTGATATTACCGCAAAGCACGTCCCCGACCACATCGGATATCTCGATGAGGCGGAATTCAAACGTACTATTTGGTATCATAAGCCGATCACCGACGTGTGGAACGTGGGCAAGGGAATTGCCAAGCGATTGGAGCGGTTTGGTATTTACGATCTGTGGGGCGTGGCGCACTGCGATGAGGAGCGGCTTTACCGTGAATTTGGTGTCAATGCCGAGCTTTTGATCGATCACTCGCACGGCGTGGAACCTTGCACCATTGCCGATATTCATGCCTACCGTTCCAAAAGCACGTCGATCTCCAACGGTCAGATCTTGTTTGAGGACTATTGTTTTGAGGATGCTATGCTGATCTTACGGGAGATGGTGGATATGTTGGTTTTGGAATTGGTAGAGAGAGGTCTTGTGACCGATTCGATCTCGCTTTCGGTGGGATACTCGAAGGATCGCGAAAAGAGCGTTGGCGGTACCGTACGCCTGGGTGAGGCGACCAACTCACACAAAAAGATCGAGCAAAAGTTCCTTGAGTATTTTCGACAGAAGGTGCGGAGCGATCTTCCCATCCGTCGCATCAACGTCGGACTGAACCATCTGCAGGACGAAGCTTTTGCAAGTTACGATCTGTTTACTGATATCGAAGCCGAGAAAAAAGAAATGGAGCTTCAGAAGACCGTGATCGGCATCAAAAAACGCTTTGGAAAGAACGCCATCCTCAAGGGAATGAGCCTGGAGGAGAAGGCGACGGCACGGATCCGCAATAAACTGATAGGAGGGCATAACGGTGGAGAAGATGACCAATCTTGAGCGTGCGCGACAGTTTATGCCGTTTGCGGCATTGCGCGGATTTGAGGAGATGATTAAGCAACAAACGCGAGAGGTGACGCCGCGCAGAGAGCTTTCAGAGGAGGCGGCGGATCGGCTTTCCAAAAAGCTTTTGCGCATAAAGAAGGGAAGCATCGTACGCGTGACCTATTATGACGAGGATAGCTATCTTTCGGTTGAAGGAATGGTTTCCGAGTTGGATTTGGTGCTTCGTTTTCTTTGCATCGTTAAAAAAAGAATTTCTTTGGATGATATTCTGGAGATATCATTGGTGGAATGACCTTGAAAAGAGGAAAAAATATGAAAAATATTCCTTGCTTTTTTGTCGGTTTTTGTTGACTTTGCGCATTTGTTGTGTTATAATTGAAAGGACGGTGTGAAATCGGATTTCGCAACGAAAATTCATCAAAAGGAGTATCTACCCATGTCAAAAAATCTTGTCTATGACATCCACGACAAACCCAAGTTTGGCAACATGCTTCTCTTTGCTTTCCAACAGGTGTTGGCGATCCTTGCCGCAACCATTCTGGTTCCCGCAATCGTTGGCAACGGCATGAGCCAGTCTGCAGCCCTCTTCGGCGCAGGTGTAGGAACCCTCATTTACCAGATCTTCACCAAATTCCGCAGCCCCGTATTCCTCGGCTCGTCCTTTGCGTTCATCAACTCGATGTGCGCATCCTTTGCAGGTGCGGTATCGATCTCCGCAGGCTATACCGGCTTGATCGTCGGTGCCATCCTCGCAGGTCTTGTTTACGTTGTTATTGCGCTTGTTATTAAGTTCGTAGGCGTTGCTTGGGTCAACAAGCTGATGCCCGCGGTTGTTATCGGCCCCACCGTTGCCCTCATCGGTCTTTCTCTGTCGGTCAATGCGGTTAACGACCTGTACGCCGGTAAGGTTATGGTCGAAAAGGTTGATCTGGTCATCAAAGAAGGATTGATCGTTCCTGAAGTTTCCTTCGTTTCGGGTGCAAGTCCCTATGTTGCAATCATTTGCGGCTTGATTACGCTTGGCGCAATCTTCGCGTTTGCTACGTTCGGTTCTAAGAACATCAAGCTCATTCCTTTTATTCTCGGTATTCTCGTTGGTTACGTTGCAGCTTCTATCTTCACGGTAATCGGACTTCTCACCGATAACGTAGCTCTGCAGTTGATCGACTTTGCAGCATTCAAGAATATGCAGATCTTCGCAATCCCCGATTTCTCTTTTGTTGAAGCCTTCAAGGGCGTTAAGGAGATTGACGGCGCATTCATTGCAACCGTTGCTGTTGCTTACGTTCCTGTTGCATTTGTTGTATTTGCCGAGCATATTGCCGACCATAAGAACCTTTCCACCATCATCGAGCAGGATCTGCTTGAGGATCCCGGTCTTGATAAGACTCTGCTCGGTGACGGCGTAGGCTCCATGGCAGGTGCATTCTTTGGCGGTTGCCCCAACACCACGTACGGTGAGTCGGTTGGCTGCGTAGCTATCACCAGAAACGCATCGGTT
>JAZRGI010000019.1:0-2867 GCA_045644105.1 Eubacteriales bacterium
GGCTTGAAGCTCCCCTCTGTGTCGCTTGGTCTGTGGCATAATTTCGGTGACCATGCCGACTTTGAAAATATGTGTCGTATGTGCTTTACCGCCTTTGATAACGGCATTACACACTTTGATCTTGCCAACAACTACGGTCCCGCCGCGGGCAGTGCCGAGAGCAACTTTGGAAAGATCCTGCACGGACATATGCGGGCATATCGCGATGAGATGATCATCAGTACCAAAGCCGGATATTATATGTGGCAGGGACCTTATGGGGACAAGGGTAGTAAAAAATATCTGACGGCAAGTCTTGACCAAAGTCTGAAGCGCATGAAGCTTGACTACGTGGATATTTTTTACCATCATCGAATGGATCCCGACACTCCCCTTTATGAAACCATGTGGGCTCTTGACAGTATCGTCAAGAGCGGAAAGGCACTCTACGTCGGTCTTTCCAACTACGACGGAGAAACCATGCAAAAGGCGGCAGAGATTCTCAACGAGCTGCATTGCCCCTTTATCATCAATCAAAACCGCTATTCGATCCTTGACCGAACCGTTGAGAAGAACGGTATTCTGAAGAGTGCGATTGCCTTCAAAAAAGGCATGATCATCTTCAGTCCCCTGGCGCAAGGTCTGCTTACCAACCGCTATCTGAACGGAATTCCCGCGGATAGCCGTGTCAGAACCGACGGCAGATTTTTGAACGAGCGCTCGCTTTCTCCCGAGGTTCTGCAAAAAATCGAAAAGTTGAATCAAATCGCAACCGAAAGAGGACAGACGTTGGCGCAAATGGCACTGTCGTGGGTATATAGCCGCGAAGGCATTACCAGTGTCCTGATCGGTGCCTCCAAGCCCGAGCAGATCCTCGAAAATCTCAAAATGACCGCGCATCTTGATTTTACCCGGGAAGAGCTTGACAGGATCGACGCCATTGTGCTTTGAGCCATCAAAAATACCGCAGCGCGACTTTAAAATCACCTTCCTTGCATATCGCTATCATGCATCCCCTATTTAAACGAAAGGAAACTTACTATCAAACATGAGATTTGACGCAAGAATCAACCCTCCAAAGGTATATTCCCTTGAAAACTTCGGAGATGATAAAATCACCGTAACCAATAAAATGCTTCTGCGTAGCGGTCGCCCCTGTATCCCCATTATGGGAGAGATGCAGTTTAGCCGCGTTCCGCGCGAAAAATGGCGCGAGGAGCTTTCCAAAATGAAGGAGGGCGGCATAGAGGTCATCACTCCTTACGTGATCTGGCTTCAACATGAGGAAGAAAAAGGACACTTTGACTTTACAGGCAATCGGGATCTGCGTGCATATATAATGCTCTGTCACGAATTGGGACTTGAGTTTTGTCTGCGCCCCGGTCCGTGGGTTCACGGCGAATGTCGCAGAGGCGGATTTCCCGATTGGCTGGTTGAGGAATGTGGAAAAAAGACACGTTGTAACGAGGAACCCTACCTCTCCTACGCCCGCCGTTACTATGAAGAGGTGGCACGGCAGGTTCGTGGACTCCGTCTTTTTGCAGTGCAGATCGATAATGAGTTAAAAAACCAGCCGGAGCATCTGGAGCTTTTGCGCAAGTGGGCAATAGAGCTTGAGATGAATGCCCCTGTAATGACGGCAACCGGTTGGGGCAAGGCAGAGCTTCCCCAAACACTTCTTCCCATATTCGGAGGCTATCCGGGGGCGCCATGGGAACAGCATACGCGCCCGCTTTCGGAAAACCCCAACTTCTTTTTCAGTTATCAGTGGGATGACGGAAACATTGCCACCGATCTCTCGGGTGTCACACCCACCAATACACTGAAATATCGCAACAAATTCCCCTACCTCACCTGCGAGCTTGGCGGTGGAAATCAGGTTACCTATCATCGCCGTCCGCTCATCCGTGCAAAAGAAATTCGTTCTGTCACACTCGGAAAAATCGGCAGCGGTGCCAATTTAATCGGATACTACGTCTATCACGGCGGTCTGAATCCGTTAATGAAAACGACAACGCAAGAGAGTCGCAAGACGGGATACCCCAACGACTGCCCTGTTATCTCTTATGATTTTGAAGCACCGATCGGCGATCAAGGTCAACTGCGCGAAAGCTATTTTTGCCAAAGGACCATCCATTCCTTCATCCGCAGCTTTGGCGAAATGCTTGCGCCAATGGATCCGCTGATGCCCATAGAAATGCCACCCTCTGTTACCGACACACAAATGCTTCGCTGTGCGCTTCGCACAGACGGACACGGTGGATTTTTATTCGTCAACAACTACGAGCGTTTAAAGCAGCTTCCCGACCATATGGGGACGCATTTTGAAATCGTCTTTAACGACCGTACCGTTGAGTTTACGCTTGACGTCCCCTCCGCGGCAGCATTTGTTCTCCCTGTTGGACTCCGACTTGCAGGTCTTGACATCTCGGTTGCCACTGCATTTCCGACCGAGCTTGGCAGCGATCGGATCGTCTTTGAACGGATCAAGGGGATCTTGCCGAAAATCATCCTTGAGAACGGGCAAGAGTTTGTGCTTGAGCCTGGAGAAAACACCATCGGTCACACCAAGATCAAGCTGGTAGAGCCGCACGAATATACTCCGGACAAATGCTATCCCATTGAGGTTTTTGAAAGCGAAAACGTACTTTCGGCAGACCTGCTGCTCGGGCACCTCGGTATCCGGGATGAAACGCACGAATATACCGTTAAATGGAACGAGAATGCGAAATATCTGGTAATCGAAGCAATTGGAAATCTTGCCGGATTTTATGTGGATGGCAAGCTTCTCTCCGATTTCTACCTTTACGGCGACCGTTGGGTGATCGATCTGCGTGGTCTTGCAACACAGGAAGGACGCATAAAAATCCAACCGCTCACCGAGGAGG
>JAZRGI010000020.1:0-21733 GCA_045644105.1 Eubacteriales bacterium
TACGACACGTCGTATTTTCTCGAAGCACCGACAACCGTCACACGCGAGAGCACGTTTCCATTCTCCAACGACTCCAAAAGCTCCGTAATATTTTGGGTGTCAAGCGCCTCGTTTTCAAAGCGGATCTTGAAGCCGACACCTATGCTACTGATCTCGGGCAACTCTACGCGCAGAAATCCCTGCAACTCTGCCTCATCCTCAACGGCGTTCAACACACGGAACTCGCGGTTGAGAACGTAGTACTTACCGACAAACTCGGTATACATGAGGTTGGTGTTCTCTTCGATCGTGATTTTTACGGTATTGAAAACGCGGCGTATTTTGACACCGTTTACGTAAGGAAGCTTTTCAAAAATTTCATTACCAACAGCTTCTCTGTCAAGCATCAACATTTCATCACCGATCTTGATACCCGAAGCCTCCACGATCTCTTCCTCGCTATAGTAGCTTACGCCAACGACCTCAATGCTCGACACATAAAACATCGGCAGAACGATCAAAAGCATACCTACCAAAAGGATCGCCGAACCGACGACCACCATCGCACAGCGCAAAAATCGCAATACGGACGGATTGGGTTGATTTCTTCTTTGCGGTGAAGTATTGTCAAACTGACTGCTCTGACGGTTATTGCTTTGAGTTGTCGTAAAGTTCTGACTCATTTTTTTATCCTTTGCCTTTCTGATTTTCACTTTTTTCCTGTATCAGTTTTTGTATATCCTCCCAGATGCGACGGTTTGCCGTTGCATCTGCGAATTGCGCAATTGCCTGCTCCATACGGATTCTGCGGTCTTGACTTTCGATCATCTCACCGAGAGCCCTTGTCAATGCCCCGTCTTTCAACGAGGCTTCCTCCACAAGACAAGCCGCGTTTGCGTCCGCAAGTGTCTTTGCGTTGATATATTGATGATTGTCTGCTACGTGAGGTGATGGAATCAGTATTGACGCCTTTTTCATCAACGCCAATTCCGAAAGTGTCATTGCCCCCGCGCGGGATATCACGATATCCGCCGCCGCCATACACAACGGCATATCGTAGATATAGTCGGTAAGGATACATCCCGCAAACCCGCTCAAGCCGGCTTTCTCGAATGCCTTCTTACTTTCCTCGTAATCGCGTTTTCCGGTTGCGTGCATATGCACGATATCGGAACGTTGCGCAACAAGCTCCTTCATCACCGAAACGATCGCTTCATTGACCGGTTCTGCGCCAAGACTGCCTCCAAAGGAGAGTACAAACAACCGATTCTTGTCAATTCCAAGCATCTGCTTTGCCTGCTCACGGCTCACCGTCCCAAAACCGCCTCTGATGGGATTTCCAACGTGCAAGATTTTGTCCTTGCACTTGAGCTTTTTCGCGGTTTGAGCAAAGTTGATCCAAATACGGTCAACCGACTTTTGCAAGTGACGCACGGTTTTTCCCGGCATTGCGTTTGACTCGTGCAATGCGGTGGGAATGCCTCGGTTGCTTGCCGCCTTCATAATCGGCCAAGATGCATATCCACCCGTTCCGATCACGATATCGGGCTTGAAGTCGTCCAAAATCGTCAACGTATCCTTTGCGTACGGGGAGGATAACGCCAAATACAATGCTTTAATATTTTTGAGAGATAACGATCTGCGAAAACCTATAACCTGAACAAAGTGAAGACGATAACCTTCTCTCGGAACAAGATCAACCTCTTTTCCCTGTCGTACACCTACAAACTCTATCTCGGCGGATGGATCGTTTTTTCGGATCGTTTCCGCGATCGCAAGCGCGGGATTGATATGTCCCGCCGTTCCGCCTCCCGTCAATAATACTCTCATCCGATCACCGTCCCTACGATAGGTGCCTGCCACAGGAAAACCGTACCGACGAAGAAGACTGCCGTAAGCAATGCGGAGATCGAATACCAACGCTTATCGCCGTGAAAATACGGCAAAAAGCTAAACGTAAGAAAACTACCGACCGCCAACGCCATGACAGAGAAAACACAATCGTTGACCACTGAAAACCTTGTCGCGACAAGTTCCTTTCCAAACAAAAGCATGAAGATTAGAAAAAGTACAGATGCACCGAGAACCGTGTAAAGCGTGATTTTAAAATGTTGTGTCCTTCGTTTTTGCATATCAAACGATCTCCTTTCTGAAATTTAAGCATAAGTAAATGAATTCGAATCATTTTCAGATCGTCCGACGATCCGATCAGATCTTGCGGTGAGATGCGTACCGTGAGATGGAAAGAACGATTCCAACCTCAAAGATCTGAAGCATCAGTGCCGTTCCGCCATAACTGAAGAACGGTAATGCGATACCGGTATTCGGCATCGAATTGGTAACAACAGCAATATTCAGGATAACCTGAAGAGCCACTTTAAAAGTAAGTCCGTATACGATCAACGCACTGCATTTATCGGGACAGTGGCGCGCGATGTAAAAACCTCTCCAAACGAAGGCACAGAAAAGCGAGATTGCAAGAAATGCTCCGAAAAAGCCAAGCTCCTCGCATACGATGGTAAAAATAAAATCGTTTTGGGGTTGCGATACGTAGCCGAATTTTTGCCGACTGTTTCCAAGTCCCGTTCCGAACAATCCACCCGAACCGATCGCCATCAGTCCCTGCAAGGTCTGCCATGCAGAGCCCAATGGATCGGCATCCTTAATATTGATCCAGGTGTTGACACGTTCCTGCGCATAATCGGAAACCAGAACCAACAGGCATCCCGCAAGCGCGATCGCGATACCGATGGCAACAATCCAACGCATACGCGTTCCCCCCAGAAACATGACCGCAATTCCCAACATTCCGAGGATCATAATACCTGAAATATGACGTTCCGCCGCTACCAAAACAACCAACACCGCGATCAAACAACCGGGATATAAAACGCCGTATTTGAAGTTTCCCCCGAAGCGATGCTCCGACATGATCTTTTTTTCATACGTTGCCATAAACCGCGCCATGGTAAGAACGAGCGCGATTTTGGCGATCTCCGAGGGTTGGATCGTAATCACTTTAAAGTCCAGCCATCGCTTGGCACCGCTTCCGAGGTCCGATCCGATGACCAAAACCAACAACAGAAGCACAACCGACACGCCGAACAGGACGTAACCGAAATCATACCAGAACCTGGGAGTACAGAAATGAACGATGACGGCGGTAAAAGCAACCGCCAAAAGTAAAAACAAAAGATGTCTTGCAATAAAGTAGGTATTGTCGTCGTGATGTTGCTCGGCAAATACCGAAGAAGCACTGTAAACCATAACACAACCAAACAACACAAGCGCGGTTGTAATCAACAAAAACGGAATATCAAAGTTCCCTTTTACGGGGGGAGTCGGCTCGCCTTTCGGCGTCTTGTGAATCGGCTCTGAAAAGATGTCGTCAAGTTTCTCTTTTTTACGGCGCATCCCGTTTTTCAATTTCGTTTCCTGATTCATAAACGGGACACCTCTCCATAAGAATAATAGTAAAAAGTTTTCTCAAAGAGCAAACCAAGCCATGATACAAAATAGCAACTCAACCGCTGAAAAAACGGCAACAATGCGATATTCATTCCATTTGCACTGCTCAAAATGGTGATGAAGCGGTGCCATCTTGAAAATCCTACGTCCAACGTGTTTTTTGGAGAAGCGGCGCGTCAGTTTAAACCCTGCCGTTTGCAAAAAGCTTGAAAGCATTTCAATGATGAAAACACCCGAAATCATCAAGCCAACCACCTCAAGTCCTGCCTGCATCGCACCCGCCATTACAAGCGCTCCAAGGAACAGAGATCCAGTATCCCCCATAAACACCTTGGCGGGATGAAAATTGTAAACCAGAAATCCAAGTGTCGCTCCCAACAAAAGCGCCCCCACCATCGAAAGTTGCTCATCGAATGCGGCAAATGCCAGAACTGTAAAAAATCCGCCGATAACGAAGGTGATCGAGGAAGCAAGCCCGTCGATACCGTCGGTCAGGTTTGCTCCGTTTACCACGCCCGCCAACAGGATGACTGCCAACGGATACCACGCAAAACCAAGCTCCAGCACTTGACCACTGAACGGCAACGAAATCGAGGTATCCATGTTGCCCGTATACGACATGACACAGACGTAAGCCGATGCAAGAACGAATTGCAACAACAGTTTTTGTTTTGCCGAAAGCCCCTCGTTCTGCTTTTTGATCAGTTTACAGTAATCATCGATGAAGCCAACGGCTCCGTTACCTACCGCGTAAGCCAACGTCAGTGCAAGCGGAATCAGTTCCGGAGCATCCCCGTTGATTGCCGTAACAATGAAATAGACCGACATGACAAGCAAGATCGGCAGAATAAAGCCGATACCGCCCATTGTGGGGGTTCCCTCTTTGTATTTGTGCCATCGAGGGCCAATATCGAGAATTTTTTGTCCTGCCTTGTGGGAACGGAGAATCGGGATCAAAAGACGTTGTGCCAACACTGTAAGCAAAAACACAGAAATTGCCACGGCAGAAAATGAAATTGTAAACTGCCTCATTGTCCGATCGCTCCCTTTCCTAACAATATAGATTCAAATTAAAGTCTTTCTCTCAAATAATCAATAATACGTTCTGCGGCGATTCCTCTGCTTGCCTTAAACAAAACAACGTCTCCGTCACGCAGAGTTCCAAGCAACGCCTCGCAGGTTTCTTCCAATGCATCCACGTTTGGATTCTGGTGAATGCAAGCATTGGACATTCCGTTCTGACGTGCGCCTACCGCAATCTGATTGGCACCGCTTCCAAACGTAAATAAATACTGTATCCCCTTTTTGGCAAGATAGGCACCCACACTGCGGTGCAACATGGGACTATCGTTTCCAAGCTCCAACATATCTCCCAAAACCGCTATGCCTCGTTTTTGGGTGTTTTGGCAGTACGAATCCAACACATCCACTGCGGCAATCATCGATTCCGGAGATGCGTTGTAGCAATCTTCGATCACCGTGATTTGCTTTAATGGATAAACGTGTTGACGCATACCGTCCGGCAGATAATGAAACAGTCCGCGACGGATCTGCTTTTCATCAAGACCTATGACCGTAGCCACCGCAAACGCGTATAACGCGGCATATACGTTGTGCCGTCCAAGCAACCGAATGCAAAGATCCTTTACCTCATGACCGTTGTGAACGATATCAAACGTGGTGCAATCGGTCTTCACCTTGATATTCTTTGCAAAAAAGTCGGCTTTTTCATTCAAAAGTGAAACATAAAGAGTGCGGTAACTTTTTCCGTGTACACCATTCAACAAAGGCTCGTCGCCACTTAAAATCAGTACGCCGTCCTTTTTCAGTCCCGAAAGAACTTCAAGTTTGGCTCTGCAAATATTTTCACGGGAACCGAGAGATTCCATATGTGAACTGCCAATGTTGGTAATTACGGCAATATCGGGTTCAGCGGTGATCGAAAGCAATTCGATCTCCCCGAAATTACTCATGCCCATTTCAAGCACTGCCCAATCGCTATCGGGTGAAATTCCAAGCATGGAAAGCGGCATACCAACGGTACTGTTGTGATTTCCAGGTGTTTTTGCAACCGTCACTCCTTCAGAAAGAACCGATGCGACGATATCCTTTGTCGTGGTTTTTCCGACGCTTCCCGTAACGGCAACCATCTTGCATCGCAGATAGTTTCTATAGGCGTTTGCCATACGCGAAAGCGCAAGCGCGGTATTATTGACAACGATGACGGCAACCTTTGCCGATGCGAGCTTCTCGTTTCTGCATTCACAGATCACACACGGACAACCGTTTTTCAACGCCGCCTCGATGTAATCGTGACCGTCCACGCGTTCCCCATGCAAAGCCACAAATGCCGTTTGCGAATCGGCTTCCCGTGAATCGGTACAGACATATCGCACCGATGCCTCACTTCCACCCAACTGCTGCAAAGTGCCACCGCACAGTCTTGCAAGGGTGCCGAAGCTGATTTGATTGATGCTGAAACGAATTTTCATGACTCGGCTCCCCTCAAAAGTGATCTTTTCTTCTCCTGCGATCGGCAAAAGCCTGTTGCACGATCTCTCTTTCGTCAAAGTGTCTGCGCCCGTCCCTTGAAATCTCATAGGTTTCATGTCCCTTGCCGGCAAGCAAGACCACATCCCCCGATCGGGCGTTCTCTATTGCATAACGAATGGCGTCTGCACGGTCCTCAATTACAACGCAAGGTGTTTCGCGTTTCATACCGACCTTGATCTGTGAAATGATCTCATTCGGATCCTCGCTCCGACTGTTGTCCGAAGTCAGGATAACAAACTGTGCGTTTTCTGACGCAACCCGTCCCATCACGGATCTTTTTCCGCGGTCGCGATCACCGCCACAACCAAACAACAATATCAGTCTGCCGCCTTCTCCCCGAAGCGGTGCGGCAGTCCGCAAAAGATTCTCAAGCGCATCGGGTGTATGCGCGTAATCGATGAGAACCGTAAAATCGGCTCCGATGCCGAGTCTTTGGCGCTCCATTCTTCCGCGAACTCCCGAAAGTGAAGCGATCGCCTCTTTTACACGGCCTGCGCCGATCCCAAGCTCCAGGGCGGTGACCGCCGCCTGCATGGAGTTGATGACACTGAACGATCCCGAAACGGGACATCTTATCGTTTGTTGCAGATTTCCCGACGTAAGCATATATGTTACGCCGTCGCCTTCGTTTTTCAGCAGCTCGGCAACATAGTCCGCCTTTCCCGAAGCCGAACAGGTAACTACCCTTCCGTGTGCGGAAGAGATCATACGCTCGGCATAAGGAGAATCGAGATTGATAACCGAAAGATTGCTTTTTTCAAACAACCGTGACTTGGCGGCGGCATATGCCTCCATGGTTTTGTGAAAATCAAGATGTTCCGGCGTAAGGTTTGTAAAAACCGCTGCCTCAAACCAAAGCGGCTCAAGCTTTTCCAGGGTAAGCGCGTGTGACGTAACCTCTATCAAGACAACTTCAACGCCATCCTCCACCATCTTCCGCAGTATACGGTATAACTCGGGTGGATCGGGAGTCGTCATATTGGCAAGCGGATCGGCATTGCCCGATTCTATCGGAATCCCTCGCGATTCGCATCCGACCGTTCCGATCAGGCCGCATCGGTAACCGACGGTTTCAAAAACCCTTCGCAACATATGCGTTACACTGGTCTTACCATTGGTTCCCGTAACGCCGATCATGCGCAAATTTCTTCCCGGAAAGCCATACCACGCATGATAGAGAAACGCGGCGGCACGACGGGAATTGTCTGTTCTCAACAGAACTGCCCGTTCGGTACAACTGCAGGGTTCCTCTGCTTCCGTAAGAACGGCAATTGCTCCGCGGTTCAAAGCTTCTTCGATAAAGTCGTGTCCGTCAACCCGAAAGCCTCGGATACAGACAAACAAGCTTCCCTCCTCCACGCGACGGGAGTCGGTGGCAATGGAAAGAATCTCTCGATTCCTTTCCTCCGCGGGACATTCGATTTCCGCGGCATCACACAACAAACCTAATTTCACAGTGCTTCCTCCTCCAAAAATTGTTGTTTCAACTTCCGGACAGAAAGCTCTGTCGCATTTTAATTTTATTTACTCGTATTCGTTATCGATATAAGCCTCAGCGTCAAGATGGCGGAAGGTAACTTCTATCACGGTACCGCGCGCCACCTCGGTTCCCGCGGGAATGCTTTGCGAAATAACGGTGGCACCGGTTCCGGAAAGATAATTTTTCGTTCCCAGAATGCGAATATTCAAACCTGCGTTGATCAAGGTTTGATTTGCGGCAACCGCCTTCATTCCCGTTACGTCGGGAACGACCACCGAAGTTTCCTCTGCCTCGCGGTCGGTATACAGAATGATTCTGCCACCCGCTTTTTCGATGACGGTTCCGGCTTCTGGATATTGCTTGATCACCACGCCGGCAGGATCTCCGACGAATTCTACGGAAAGTCCGTAACGCGATCCCTCACACACGCTTTGCGCGTAATTTCCCGTATTGTAAAGGCAGTTTGGAACCTTAACCGTCATTTTGGAAAGTTCTTCGTCGGTATACACCGCCTCAACGCCAAGATAAGGCAGAATCGTTTCCATGACGTTTCCAACGTAAGGTGCCGCCACGGTGCTTCCGTAAAGAACACCGCTTGTTGGTTCATCGACGATGATAATCACGGCGTACTGCGGATTATCGGCAGGTGCGTAGGCAACCGTGGAACAGACATAACGTCCCTCGCTTCCCACGTTCTTTTTCTCCGAGGTTCCCGTCTTTGCGGCAATACGGTAACCCGCAACATATGCGTTCTTCGCGCCTCCGTTTCCCGAAACGCCTTCTTCAAGAATTTTGGTAACGGTTTTGCAGACGTCCGCACTGACAACCTGACGGCGAACCGTGGTGTCATACGATTTGATCAGATTTCCGTCATGGTCGGTAATGGACGATACCAAACGGGGTTGTACGAGGTATCCGCCGTTTGCAACCGCAGAGATTGCGGTGATCTGTTGGATCAGGGTTACGTTAAAGTTCTGTCCAAAGGCATAGATCATCAGATCAAGCTCACTGAACTTATCTTGTTTTGCAAATTGACTGTATCCCTCTCCCGGCAGATCAATGCCGCTTTTTTCAAGATAGCCGAAGGATTTGATATAACCATAAAACGTCGTTCTTCCAAGTCGACTGCCAACCGTCATCAACCATGGGTTGCAGGATTGCTGTATGCCTTCCGTAAAGCTTAACGTCCCGTGTCCCTGACGCTTGTGGCAGTGAATTTTGTGTCCGCCCGGGCCTACCAAAAAGCCCGAACAAGTAATTTTCTCGGAAAGTGTTACCACCGCCTCTTCAAGTGCCATCGATGCGGTGATCACCTTAAAGGTCGATCCCGGAATATAGGATTCGGTAATCGCCTTGTTCGACCACATGGTCAACAAAAGATCCTGCTTCAATGCCGAGTAGGCATCGCTTCCTACCTCAAGCCCCGATTTTTCAAGATTGTTCAGAGAATCAAAATCAAGTGTCCAAGGATCGTTCAGATTAAAGTCGGGATAAACCGCCATGCCAAGCACTTCGCCCGTGTTCACGTTCATGACGATGCCCGCCGCACGGTTCTGTCCGTTGGATTCGGTATAAGCATTGCGCAGTTGCTCTTCCAACGCCGACTGTACATAAACATCCAACGTCGTGTTGACGTGATAACCCGGTTCTGCAGGAATGTATTCCTTGTGAGAATACGGCATTTCATTACCCTTCGCGTCGCGTGCGGTGATATAACGTCCGTCGGTTCCCGATAACAGATCATCATAATACAATTCCAAACCGTACAGACCTTCTCCATCGCTTCCCGTAAAGCCGAGAACGTGCGACGCAAGTGTTTGATAAGGATAATATCGGGTATTGGTCGCCTGCAAATAAACCATTCTTTGCAGGCCGTATTCATTGATAAACAAGCGAATCGCGTCTGCGGTAGCTTCATCTACACCACGCTTCACCGTTCTGTCCAAATATTTGACGTAGGTAGTTTGCTTGTATACAAAATCATATTCAAGTCCCAAAGCAGAAGAAAGGCGCTCCGAGATCAGGGTGTCGTACCTGACGCCTGCACCGCCCTCGTTGGCTTCCGCCTGCGCAGATGCAATCGAGGAAGGAGAAATGAAAACGCGATAGGTGGTAACGTTGGTCGCAAGAAGAACGCCGTTAGCATCATAAATATTGCCGCGCGACGCCGTAACGTTGGCCTCGGTGGTCATTTGCGAAAGCACCTTTTTTTGGTAATAGTCGTAATCGATGGTCTGATAGATCAGTATCCGAAACAACAAAACCGAAAACAGAACCAACGCAATGATCAAAAGTATGCGTGAACGTTTGACAACCTTTGGGTGCAGTACCCGCTCATCCTCATGCGGCAACATCGGCTCGATATCCTTCATTGCGTTCTCCTTTCCGTTTGTATTCATTGTCTTGGAAAGGCGAAGGAAGATCCCCGCGCTCACCTCTCTAGATTGTATGGATCAAAATAACTTGTTATGACTTATTGCTCACTTTTTGATTCCGATCGCACTCAAAAGTGCCGAAAGTCCGACTCTGGACGGGCGTTCGTCCTCAAACGCTTCTACGGAATCCTCGCTCTGTATGGATATGTAATCCATTTTGAGATACTCTTCCTCAACCATGCCGTACTCCTCTACGGCAATGCGTCTGATCTCCAAAAGATCGATCGACGCCTCCAACTTGGAACGCATCCGGGAGACCTCCTCCGAGGTTTTGGACACCTCCAAGCTCATACGGCTGACGTTGTCCTCCGCACGGTTCAAAAGCACCGAGCTTGCAACGATCAACATCAAGGACATCGCAATGGCAAGAATCGCCGCAAATGCAGAAAGCGGAAATCTTCGCGTATCTGCCGACGTATCGGGGGTTCTTGTATCAAACCAGATCGGAATCCCCTCCCGCACACGGGCAGGCAAAGCCTTTACCTGTTTGAGCACCGTTGGCAGAATTCCCGTCGCCTCATTCTTTTCAATCGAAACGACCGCCGTTTCCTTCACGTTTGATCCGGTGCACTCGTCAATTCCCGTGTTTTGATCGAGATCGGTTTCCTGCAAGTGCACGCTGCGCGCCTCGCGCGCGTAACGTAAAAGATCCGCCGAGGACATATGCTCCTTTCCGCGGCGGTACACCTCCGTCACGGCGGCATCGGACATCAAGGACAAACGGTATGCCTCGGGTGCCATCGAACGGGTTTCTTCCTCTCGCTTGATCTGCTCCAATACACTGTCGTGCATTTTGCACAACTCCTCTTTGCGAGCGAAGGCGTCGGAAGGCGCGCACAGTGATGGCTCTGATATAGGTTCCAGGTCCATTGGTTGTGTGGGGATAATCGCCCCATTTTTTGCGCGACTCATGATTCCGATTCCTTCCTTATTATATAGTTATTTTATGCTATGTTTTCGGGCGCCCCTTCGGACGCCCTCGTTTTTTCAAAGCTTTTCAGCCACACGAAGCTTCGCACTTCTGGGACCAGGATTGACGGCAAGCTCCACCTCGCACGGCAAAATCGGGTTTCTTGTAACGATGTTAAGTTGCGGACGGCTTCCGCACACACAAACCGGGAAATTTTTGGGACAGGTACATCCCTCCGCAAGCGAAGCAAACGTCTGCTTTACAATGCGATCCTCCAACGAATGGAAGGTGATGATGGCAATTCTGCCACCCGGACGCAACAGACGTACGGCGGACCGTATCGCAGGTGCGATTACGTCCAACTCGGCATTCACCTCAATGCGCAAAGCCTGAAACGAACGCTTTGCCGGATGATGTCCGCCGTCTCTTTGAGCGGCAGGGATAGACCTCTTGATGATCTCTACCAGTTCCCCTGTGGTTTCAATCGGGTTCTTTTCCCTTTCGCGAACAATGTTTGCTGCTATACGGGAAGAAAAACGTTCTTCCCCATATTCAAAGAGGATTCTTCGTATCTCCCCTTCGCTATATTCATTGACAACCGTACGTGCCGTAAGAGGATTACGAATATCCATTCGCATATCCAACGGCGCATCTGCTTGATAAGAAAATCCTCTTTCCGCGGTATCCAACTGGTAAGAAGAAACACCGAGATCCAACAAAAGCCCGTCTATGGCTTCGATACCAAGCATCTCACATACCGAACCAAGCTCCGAAAAATTACTGCGAACCACCCGTGCACGTTCTCCAAACACGGAAAGACGCTCGGTAGCCACTGCGATCGCCGTTTCGTCCTGATCCAGAGCGATGAGTCTGCCATCCTTTTCAAGACGCCTTGCAATTTCACTGCTATGTCCGGCACCGCCTGCAGTTCCGTCTACGTAAATACCGTCGGGACGTATATGAAG
Organism: Eubacteriales bacterium; assembly: GCA_045644105.1. Lineage (GTDB taxonomy): Bacteria > Bacillota > Clostridia > Oscillospirales > CAG-272 > UMGS1865. The sequence continues at coordinate 11,791 of JAZRGI010000020.1, forward strand.
TCCCTCCATACACTCCTCCAACAGGACGGAGCGATGTGAAAAAACAATGTTTTCTGTTGCCATATCAAAGTCCCAACGCTTCCAACTCGGCAAGGATCTCTGTCATATCTTCCTGTGCCTTCATATTCGCGTATATCTGTTCAGACCAGATCTCCGCATAATCGCAACAACCAACAACCACCACGTTCTTCTCAAGCTTCGCGTGTGTGATCAATTCGGGAGGAAGAACAATTCTTCCCTGCCCGTCTGGCGTAACCTGTACAAGGGATGCGTGAAGATGACGAATAATCTTTTCCGAAAGACTGCGTTTTTGCTCACGCAAAGGTTTGATGTATTCCTCCCACCCCTGCAAGGAGTAAACCTTGAGGCAGGGTTCGCGGATATCCTTTGCAACGATGAAGGATTCTCCAAGTTCGTCACGCAGCTTGGACGGAATGAATATTCTGTTTTTACTGTCGAGATTGTGTTTGTATTCTCCACCCAACATGACGCACGGCATTTCCTTCCTTCAGAATTGGTAAAAAGCTCGTTTTTGCTCCACTTTGAAACACTTTGCACCACTTTTCACCACTTGTGCTTATATTATACTATATTTATTTCAAGAACGCAAGGGGTTTTTAAAAATTTTTTTGAATTTTTTCAATTATTTTTTGCATTTTTCACACTTTTGCAACAACAAGGAAGAAAATAACGAATACTCCCACAAAATACGTCCTACTCCCCATACCAAACCAACTAAAAATTGAGCTTTCCATGTGGAAAGTTGACGAAACCGCTTGACGGAAAATCCAAAGTATGCTATACTGTTATACAGAAACATTAGAAAGGAACTCGGGACTTACATGGAACAAAATAAAAACAACGTTGCACACGAGGAGCTATTGGACGAGCTTCTGGAGTTGCGCAAAATGATAAAGGAACGAGAAAAGAAAAAAACGGGACGTACTCCGGCAGTCTGCTCGGACGATTCGATTCATGAAATGATCCGACTGATGCCAAAAAAGCCGTCGGATTTTTACAGTATCACCGGAATTGGTCCTGCCTTTGTGGAGAATTTTTCTCAAGAATTTCTGGACGTTCTTTCGGGTTGTGACAACAACGAAAGCAACGGCACCGAAGGTGTCAACCGCGCGGTGGAGGAAACCCTGCGCGAGCTTTCCAAAAAGCTGATCAACATCAATCGCAACAATCGGATGCTCTTTTTGCCCCGTCTTTCTTCCAAATACGCAGTCGACCTTTTCGATGCTTCGGGTGCCTACAATCCGCTTGATATTCTCTTTGAGGCAAAAGGGCCCGTTACCATCGCGGACGTATCCTCACAGGATCTTCCCCGCACCGATCCCGCCCGTGAGCGTTATCGCAATTTGACCGCGCTGATCCGCGAAACCGTTCGCGATATGCGTGACAAGGGACAAAATGACCTGTATATCGGTTACCCCTTTGTACAGGGTAATCTCGTCAACGGCGAATTCGGCATTCGCGCACCGCTCTGCCTCTTCCCCGTAACTCTGGATCGCAGTACCGCAAACATTACGGTTGCCATCGACCAAACGCGTGACATACTTTACAACGGAACCCTGATCCTTGCTCACGACAAGTTCAACAGTATTACCACTCCGCTTCCCGACTGTGTCCTTGATGAGATCAATGCCGACACGTTTTTGCAAAATCTGTTGGATTTTTATACCGCAAACGACGTCCGTATTTCCTACGATAGCAATGAATTGAAAAAGTTCAAGGAATATCCCGGCGAATCCTTCCCCCATTATACGCGCGGCACCTTGAAGTTGGTTCACAACATTGTCATCGGAAAATTCCCTGCTTACTCCAACTCGATCCAACGCGACTTTGACGAAATTCTCGACAAAGGCTTGATCAACAAACTGGTCGCCGACTTGGTTTCGGAGTACGGAGAAACTGATTTTTATTCCGAACATTCCGACACTTCTTTGGAGTTGAATCATCCCGATCGCAAACAGGACGCGATCAGTGAGCATTCTCTCGTCTATATCAACGCGCTCAACAGTGCGCAGGAAACCGTTCTCCATGCTTTGGACACCATGGACGAATTGGTGGTTGAAGGCCCTCCCGGCACGGGAAAATCGCAGACCATTACCAGTTTGATCACACAGTTCGTCAACCAGGGCAAAACCGTTCTGATGGTATCCGAAAAGAAAACGGCATTGGACGTTGTTTATTCACGTCTTGGAACGCTCTCGCGTTACGCGATGATGATGGATGACTCCAACAACAAAAATCTCTTTTATTCTCAATTGGAGCGATTGCTCTTCAGTACCGACACGAACGTTCCGCTTCAAGCACCCGATCTCACCGCGCTCTCCAACGAGATCGACGTGGACGTTGCCACCTTGGAAACCATTGCTTCCAAGCTTTTCTCTCCCGGGGAATTTGGTGTAGAGCCTTATAAGCTTTACATGGAAAACCGCCGCATCAATCTGCAAAATCACGAGCAAATCAAGACCTACAAAACCATCCGCACCATGTTGACGGAGGAATTGTTGGCATTGAAATACGACGAGGTCGCGGCAATTTACCGCAAATTCGCAAACGGACACCTGACCGACAGTTTGGATCTGTATCAACTGACCATCGAACGTTATCCGTGGTTCTTGAAGATGAAGGACACGCTCTCAAGCTATGATCTGATCATTCTTTCGGATTCGATCGACGAACTGATCCTGAAGGTGGACGAATGGAAGAATCAATCCTTCTTGAAACGTCAGGCATCCAAACAACGCCTTGCAAGAGAGATCGTCCAGTCTGTCAAGGACTATTTTGCGAAGGTCGACAACAACTATATCGTTCGCTTGATCATGGAGCAACCCGAAGCGCTTAAGCAGAGCTTGAAAGAGTTCACACTGGGATACGCCAACCTCAAGCCGGTTGTCACCGCACTTACCAAAAACGAGATGCTTTACCTTACGGCACTGCGCAAAACGCATAAGATCTGCGGCGGTACCGTAACCGAATGGAATAACGAGCTTTACAATACCCTTCTGTTTGAGCATATTCAGGCATTTGAGCGCGACAACCGCACCCTGATGCCGCAGGTTGCTTCCTTTGAAAAGATCATCGCTTCCATCGATCGCGCGATCGAAGAAAAGCAAGCACTTGCCAAGCAATGTCTTACAAAGGTGCTTGCCGAGGATATTCGCTATATTACCGGCTCCAAGCGCAGAGGTGAGATCTCGCGCGCCATCGAAAGTCGCCGCCGTCCCAGTGTGTCCAAGTTTGTCAAGAAATTTGACTTTGAACTCTTTAAGGCACTGAAGGTATGGTTGATGACACCCGAGGCGGTATCCGAGGTTCTTCCCCAACAAAACGATCTGTTTGATCTGTTGATTTTCGACGAGGCTTCCCAGCTTTACGTAGAAAAGAGTATTCCCTCCATTATTCGTGCGAAAAAGGTGGTCATTGCAGGCGACCACAAGCAGCTTCGTCCTTCCAGTCTTGGTGACGGACGGTTTGAACTTTCGGACGATCTGTTGGACGAGGATGCAGAAATTTCTGCCGCTTTGGAAGAAGAAAGCCTTTTGGATCTTGCAAGATTCCGCTACCCCGACGTACTCCTCAATACCCACTACCGTTCCAAGTACGAAGAACTGATCGACTTCTCCAACTATGCCTTTTATAAGGGCAGACTCTTTGTCGCTCCCAACACCGATGCCCCCGAAAAGCCTCCCATTGAGGTTCATCTGGTGGACGATGCCGTTTGGGTGGGCAGAGCCAACCGGCAGGAAGCCGAACGTGTGGTTGCCCTGCTCAAGGAGTTCTTTGCAACCCGTCAACACAACGAAACCATCGGTATCATTGCCTTCAACGCTTCTCAACGCGATATGATCTACGACGTCATCGACGAGGAATCCTTAAAGGATCACGACTTTGCATTGCAGGTTCGCGCCGAAATGTCCCGAAAGGACAACGGAGAGGACACCGGTCTGTTCATTAAAAACATTGAAAGCGTTCAGGGTGATGAACGTGACGTGATTATGTTCTCGATCGGCTACGCAAAGAATACCGCAGGTCGCTTGATGCACAACTTCGGTTGGTTGAACCAAAAGGGCGGCGAAAACCGCTTGAACGTTGCAATCAGCCGTGCAAAGCAGAAGATTCATATCGTCACATCCTTCCGTCCCAACGAGTTGATGCTCGACGACGCAAAGAACGAAGGTCCACGCATTCTCAAGCGTTACCTGGAATACGCCTTCGCGATCAGCAACGGTGATAAAGAAGACGCAGAGCGCATCCTTCGCTCTTTCGGAGAAACCTACGGCATCGTTCCCGCCGCAATCGAAACCGAATACGCACAAAAGGTTGCTTCGGCTCTGCGAGATAAGGGATACGACATTGACACGCAGGTTGGTATCGGCGGATACCGCATTGACATCGCCGTACGTAAGGAAGGAAAATACGTGCTTGGAATCGAATGTGACGGAAAGCTTTATAGCACCGCTGCATCGGCACGTGAGCGCGACTATCACAGACAAAAGTATCTGGAGTCGCGCGGATGGCGAATCAAGCGCATCTGGAGCATTGACTGGTGGCGCGATCCCGACGCAGAAATCGCAAAGATCTGCGCTCTGGTAGATAGCCTCTGATCAATCCCATAAAAAAGAAGGGGCTGTCCTCAAAATGCTTCTCGCATTCGGGACAGTCCCTTTCTTTCAATATTCGCAAGTTATACGGTTCCAAAGCGTACGATCTATGGTTTATCCTCTTTGCAACCAGTGAAATTTCTCCCGAAAACAGACTCACAAGAACGCCGCTCTCGTCCCGAACGATCAACGCGCCGTCGTCATCGATCGCTTCGGCAACCCCCGAATGACACACTCCGCCGTCAACCCATTGAATCGCGCGATTCAATACGTTGGAACAGAAACGGTAATCGTTCAACCACGAACGATCCTCCAAATTCTCCAACATCGGCATCAATTCTTGCCATACCGATGCAATCAGATCGGCACGCGTTACGGCGGGCAGATTCAATGAACCTGCCTTTTTCAACAGTTCCTCCGGAAAGACCTGTGTATGCAAGTTGATTCCGATGCCGATGATCACGCGTTGAAGCCCATCATTCCATGCACCGAAGAGCGATTCCGCAAGAATACCGCAAACCTTTTTGTTTTCCAGATAAAGATCGTTCACCCACTTGATCTGTGTCTGAACACCGCTCAAACGGCGAATGGCGCGCATTACCGCAACCGATGCCGCCCCGGTAAGTGTCACAACGTTTGCAGGCGGCTTTTGCGTAGCAAACGCAATGCTAAAATAGGCTCCCGTTTGCGCGGGAGAATAAAAACTGCGTCCCATTCTGCCACGCCCTGCCGTCTGTTGGTCTGCCACCACAATCGTGGGAGCAACCTCTCCCGACAGTAAGATCCTTTTTGCCTCGGCATTGGTGGAATCGATCACCGAATGAAAAACCACGTTCGGAGGTTCAGAAAAACGTGCCATAGCATCAAGCAGCTTAGCTTCACTTAAAATATCATCACATCGTTGTGTTAGATCCTTCATATCAAAACTCCATTACGAAAAAGTACGGAAAGGATAGCCCATGGAAATCCTATATCAAGATCAGGCAATTACGGTTGCCGTTAAACCGCCGCAGATATTGTCCGAGCAAACCGCAGACGGAAGCGGATTTGCCGATCTGGTTGCCGCGCAAAACAAAAATCGATACGTTGGCGTCATCCACCGATTGGACCGTGGTGTCGGTGGTGTTATGGTTTATGCACGAACGCCGCAAGCCGCCGCCAAGCTTTCATCGGCGGTACAAAATCGACTTCTGAAAAAGGAATATTTTGCAATCGTTCACGGCGAAATAGCAGAATCCGAAGGTCGCCTGTGCGATTTACTTTATCACGACCGCATCAAAAACAAAACCTTTGTCGTAGACCGCGAACGCAAGGGGGTTAAGGATGCAACTCTCGATTACCGTGTTCTGGCAGTGCGCGAGCATCCGGAATACGGAAAGCTTTCTTTGATACGTGTCGAGCTTCTGACCGGTCGCACACATCAGATCCGTGTACAGTTCTCTTCACGTAAGCATCCGCTTTTGGGGGATGGAAAATACGGTGCACACGATGCCTGTCCCATCGCTCTGTTCAGTCATTCACTTACTATTCCACACCCAACAAGCAATCAAGTCCTCAACTTCTCAAAGGATCCTACGGGCACACCGTGGGAATTATTTGAGGGGGCATATTCCAAAGTTTAACAACGTATAAAAGTCTTATCTGCAAATTTCAGGATGGAGAGCATTCCCTCTCCATCCTGATTTTTTGTTTTAGGATTCGTCTGTTTGATCGTTTTCCGCATGGATTGCGCCCTGCCCGTTTTGCAGAGGTGCATCGACTACGGTCACATCCTCTCGCAAACAAGTGATTTGCGTCGCAGACGCGCAAGTCTTCCGACGTTTGAAAAAAATCAACACGCCGACCGCTACGGCAACCAAACCCAAAAAGCACGGAAGAATTACCGTTAGGAACAGATTATTATTGTGAAGCGATTTGTAAGGGTCTTTTACGGGGATTTCGGTAGCAATGAAAATCGCTTCGATCACCATCGTCCGTTCACTGCCGTAAGCAACGGTAACCTCTCTTGACCAACCGCCAAAGGTATAATCGTATGCTCCGTCGGACGCCTTTGTGGGAGCCTGCGGCAATTCGATCTGTTCACCGAGAAAGTACTCTTTTTCAAAAATTACCGTTCCGTCCACCACAAAGCTCACATGATAGACAATACGGGTAACCGTGAGATCAACGCTCACCGCACTGTTCGGCATGACAAAACAGAGATCGGTCACCTCCAAGGTGCGTCCATCGGCAAGACGAACGGTAGCCGCCGAAACCTCGTATCCAAATTTGCACGTCACACGCAGATCGATGATACTTCCCACCTCTGCACTGACGGGAATTTGAGAAAGGTCGCAATTGGAGGACGAACTTACGTTGATGGAGTGCACGTCCACCGCACGGTAGGTCAAAGCACCCGTGTGTCGAATTTCATCGTCACCAACGCTCACCCATTCTTCATTTTGCAAAACGTACAAAGAAATCTGCTTGCCGCCTTGCAAGTTGATCTGCAACAAGATCTCAAACGCGGGTTCGATCGGATAATTCAGGCTATTATAGTATGCAAGCGTATAGGTTCTGCCGATATTGGAATCGTTTTGCCGAACAACACCGATCTTGCGGCAATTGGAATTGACAAGCGCTTCTAATGCATCTTCCAAAACCGTCACGGTGAAATCATCCCACGCCAACACCAGTTTTTTTCCTGCCGCACGCGCCGAAAGCGCTGCTTCACGCATATCCACACGATCCGCAGTACAGTTCACGCGCAACTCATTTTCAGTATGCACGACGTCAAGCACGGCACCGTTATCGGCCACGGCAAGCGGTACCCGATCCAATTTCGCATGGTAGACGGTATCCGTTGTCACCGATTGCAGATTTTCCTGCCACCCCTTACAGGTGTAACGATAGGAGGTATCCGCATATTCGGTATTGCCGGAACAACGCGGATAATCAAGGTATTTGTATTCTTCCTCAAAGACTGCGTCGTTGCCGTCCGCAAAGGAGAACACCCATGTGACCGTAAAGGTCTTGGGAATGGGTTCAAAGCTCGCAACGTACGTCACGTCGCCGCAAACGTCAAAAATTCCCATCTCGGAGAACGAATCCGAACGCCATCCCGAAAAACGGTAAGTGTATCCTTCACTTTCCGGCTTTTCATTCGGGAAGGGCGAGATCGGCGTTGCGCCCCATACGTACTGCTCGGTATAGCGAACACCGTCAAGAATCCACGTCACCGTATAAAAACGGTCGCGTTGCCAATATCTGGCATAAAGAGAGAGATCGGAGTTTGCTACCAATTCCGCAGGCGTATGGTCTGCGAGCTCCCAACGGTAGAAGGAATAGTAGTATTGATTGTCCTGCTTGTTCTGAATGTCGGGGCCGCGATAGGTGATCGGAGAGCCGTATTCAAGCGTCGTCTGATACAAAACAGTCTTCCGATCGGCATCGTAGAAGGTTACAACCTTTTTGTTGTCGATCGATACAAGGCGGGTGCAGGTCGTCGTCAACGTCAACGTCTTCCCTTCTTCCGCCACCGTACGCTTGGTGAGCTTACCGCTGCCAACCTCCTCCGCAAGTTGTACCAAGCAGGGAGATAGTCCGGGGGCTTCGGGTGCCGCACCCGGATCAACGGCAACGGGAGGAATCGCAGAAAGCGACGGATCGGACACTTCGTCCGGCTTTTTCGGTTCACTTACCTCATCCGGTGCGGTCGGCTTTACAACCGGGTCGGGTGCCGTCGGTTCTTCGATCGGATCGACGGGCTTGACCTCCGCTACCTCTGCCGTCGGCATAGGAACACCGTCGGGAGAGGCGGTATTGGTATCGGTCACACGGTGGCACTCCTCCACCACGTCGGTCAAACTCTTTTTACTGATCGTCCAGGAGTCCGACGTTTTTACAGTGTCATCAAGCACCGTTGCCACATAGTACAACTGCCCGACAAACTGTTGAAAGTGAGCCAACTTTCCTTCCAGATCCAACTTGCTTACGACCAACGAGTTATCATAGAGAGAGATCAACGCACCGTACAGTTTTGTGTACCCGGCACGCAGAGCCGCATAGTTTTGCGAATAAAAAGCATACAGAGCCGCAGTTTTATCATGCTTGGACGAATATTCCGCACCGCGCAGTTTGGCGTACTCTTTCATCAAAGTGCGAAGCTCCTCGGTTGCCTCTCCCGCCGCGTTGATATCCTTTGCGTTACAACCTGCGGCAACCAACTCGTCCTTTCGGGCTACGACCTCCGTAACCGTTCCGCCCATCAAAGAGGCATACAACTGCCAATTATGGCTATCGCTCACAAAAAGTGTTTCCAAAATTTCCAACTTGGCAAGCACCTTATCTACTTGAGATCGATATTCCAAATAAAGACGATAGCGCTCAACACCCTCCTCCAGAAACTTCTGGTAGGCATAGTACTGTCGCCAATTTTCATAGAGGAGCAGAGTTACGCGATATTGCTCGTAATCCCTGCAATACTGTTGATAGACAATATTCTCCGCTTCGTAAATCTTAAGTGCCGCCTGATAATCTTCAAAATTTTGAACCGCCTCAAGATAAGCCGTATACGCAAGGTAGCGGTCGCGCGCAGCCTCCCACGCACGATATTCCTCCGCGTAAACGTTCAGTGATTCCAATGCCGCCACGCCTGCCGTATAAGCATCATTGGCTAAAAGGGAAAGCGCATTGCCGGGCAACTGAATGACGGTACTGAAAACGACCTCCATTTGAAAATCGCCCGTGGCAAGCTGCGAAAGGTTTTCAAAATGACAACTATACGAAGGATCCAGTGTTTTGGTTTGTCCTTCAATGGTGGCAGATTGCGGGATCCATTCCACCGTTACACCGTTTTTAGCCGTGTAAGCATAGGATTGTACCGAAACGTCCAACGAACCGCTCTCTCTGTGGTAGTTGGTACTGATATTTTCCGACGGGATCGCGGTATTATAAAAAAGTCTGATATCCGAAAGTTCCTCCAGATACGCCTTCTCTGCACCGACGGGCGCACTACCGAGTGCCAAAGCAAACAACTCGGATGCCGAAATGCTTTCATTCGCCGCCACCTGTCCGTCACCGTAATCAAAAGCAAGTTTCGCACCGTCCGCCTGCACGGGCAGAATTGCAGTTCCGCTCAATGAGGTCACGCAAAGTAATATCGCAATCACAGAAAATATCACTTGTAAAAGCTTTCGCTTCATTCAAAACGCTCCTTATCAATCAAATCCTTCAATGGATCGCTTGCACAGACATCGGTAAACAAGCAATAAAATAAGCGATCCATACTATAAATATAATAACACAATGCCTCGCGAAAGTCAAGACCTTACGCAAACAACACCCCT
>JAZRGI010000021.1:0-5194 GCA_045644105.1 Eubacteriales bacterium
TATGAACGCGCGCAGAAAGCAAGTATACACCGCACTCTTCCGTTGTACCGACGGACACTTGGAGCGGCTTGTGCCCGATAGCGCACTTGCCATTACCGAGCTGGACGAGCTTTTGCAAAGCTACCGGGATGAGCCGATCTATCTGTGCGGGGACGGTTATGACATCACAACCGAGCTTTTGACGCATCCCATCGCACAGACACCCGAGCGCTTGCGCCATCAAAGTGCCTATTCGGTTTCGCAGGTGGCACGCATTGCCCATCAAAACGGAATTTGCACCACCGATATTGAAATGGTTCCAACCTATCTGCGCCCTTCTCAAGCAGAGAGAGAACGTTTGGAACGCGAAAATCAATCAAGGAATCTATAATTATCACGCCCGAAAGGAATAAATCTTATGAAAATCTCAAAAATTACCGTTGGATGCGATCACGCGGCATACGAACTGAAGAAAAAGGTCATCGCTCATCTTGAAGAGCGCGGAATCGAGGTCATTGACGTCGGAACCAATTCTACCGACAGTTGCGACTACCCCAACTTTGCACACGCAGTCTGCAAAAACGTGCAGGACGGCGTCACCGAGCTTGGTATTCTGATCTGCGGAACGGGTATCGGTATGTCGATGGCGGCAAACAAGCACCGCGGTATTCGTGCAGCAGCTTGCTCCGACACTTTCAGTGCGCGTTTGACAAGACAACACAACGACGCAAACGTGCTTTGCTTTGGTGAGCGTGTTGTCGGTATGGGACTGGCGATCGACCTGGTTGACAACTTTATCGACGCCGATTTTGAGGGCGGCAAGCACCAACGCCGCGTTGACATGATCACCGCAATTGAAAACGAGGAAGCATCGCGCTGATCCAAGCACCTTGCCGATTTCAAAAACAAAACATGAAAGGGTCTGAATAAAATGGCCAAACAACGCAAATTTTCCGCAAAAGTGAAAAATATGCAAACCAAGGTTGACGGAACCGATTCTGTTGCAAGAGCCCTTCGCGTTGCGGCGGTTGCCATCAATGCCACACGCAAAAACTACACCGCGGCAATCGTTCTTGCCGCAGGAAATTCTACCCGCATGGGGCATGGCATCAATAAGCAGCTCCAAGAGCTTTTTGGCGTTCCGGTATTGGCACATACCCTACTTGCATACCAAAGATGTCCGTTGATCCGCGAAATTGTGGTTGTTACCCGTCCTCAAAACTTTGAGGAGGTCTATGATCTGGCACAGAAATACGGAATCACCAAGCTTTTGCACATCGTTGCGGGCGGCAATACCCGACAGGAATCCGCAGTTTGCGGTATGCGTAAGCTCGGCGATCATGTAAAATACGTTGCCATTGCGGACGGCGCCCGCTGCTTGACGACTCCCGGACAAATCGCAAAGGTCTGTCTGCGCGCTTACCGTTGTCATGCCGCAAGTGCCGCACATAAGATCAGCGACACCGTAAAGCGCACAACCTCATCGGGAATGTCGAATGAAACGGTAGACAGAACCAATCTGTGGCAGGCACAAACCCCGCAGATCTTCCACACCGCTCTCTATACCGCCGCAATTTACAATGCGCAAAAAGACAGCTTTGAAGGCACCGATGACAACTCGCTCATCGAGCATCTCGGTTATCACGTTCGCATGGTAGAATGCGGTCAACAAAATATCAAGATCACCACGCCTCAAGATCTTCCCTTGGCAAAGGCAATCCTGCAATACAGAGGTAAGGAACAATGATCACCGATTTCAGAGTAGGACACGGGTACGACGTTCACCGTCTTGTTCCCGACCGGAAACTGATTCTGGGAGGCGTTGATATCCCGCACGAAACAGGCTTGCTCGGTCACTCGGATGCCGACGTACTGACGCACGCCGTAATGGATGCCCTTCTTGGCGCACTGGCACTTGGGGATATTGGAAAGCACTTTCCCGATACCGATCCCGCATACAAGGGTGCCGACAGTCTTCGCCTTGCGAAAGCGGTAGCCGAGTTGGTCACACGCGACGGTTGGGAGATCGGAAACGTCGATGCAACCGTCATCGCCCAAGCCCCCAAGCTCGCGCCGCACATTCCGCAAATGCGCCAAAATCTTGCCGATACGCTTGGCGTTCCATTGGAGCGTGTCAGTATCAAAGCTACCACCGAGGAAAAATTGGGCTTTACCGGAGAAAAGCTCGGAATCGCTACTCACGCCGTTTGCACAATGGTTCAAAAGGCTTAAATCTATCTGCAAGCACGCTTTACAGAGGTGTTTTTGCTCACACGTCCCGATCTTTTATCTTCCATCCCCTGATCGGCGCGCAAATCTTCACTGTCATCATATGCACTCGTGCAAAAATTGACACCGTTTTACAGACTTCAACTTTTTTTGAAAGGATGTGTTTCATCAATGATTTATATCGCTCCTTCCCTTCTGGCCGCCGACTTTGCCAACCTTGAACATAGCGTTAAGCGCATCGCAGACGCCGGCGCAAACTATCTGCACCTTGACGTTATGGACGGCGCGTTCGTTCCCAACATCAGCTTTGGCGCACCTGTAATTGCCGCTCTGCGCAAATGCAGCAAATTGATTTTTGACGTTCATCTGATGAGCAACGATCCCATCAGATACATCGACGATTTTGTAAAGGCAGGTGCCGACATTATCACCATCCACTTGGAAAGTTGCAGTGATCCCATGAAGGTTCTGCAGTACATTCGCTCCAAAGAGGTGCGTTGCGCACTTGCGATCTCCCCTGCAACGCCGGTGGAGAAAATCATTCCTTTCCTGCCCCACATCGACATGGCACTGATCATGACGGTAGTTCCCGGATTTGGCGGACAGGCACTGATTCCCGAAACACTGTCTAAAGTACGCACCGTCAGACGTTATGCCGAGTCCCACAATCTGAAGTTGGATATCCAGGTCGACGGCGGTATCAAGCCCGAAAACATCGGACTCACCACAGAAGCCGGTGCAAACGTTATCGTTGCAGGATCTGCGGTATTCGGTGCAAAGCAGCCCCGCAAAGTGATCGCCGCAATGCGCGCCGCCGCAGAGGAACATCCTTATCAGGCATAAAATAATAAAAGCTCCCCGTTTTGAGTAGTCCGCCACATCGGACACGCAATCAACGGGGAGCTTTTATATTCGATACAAAAAGGACGGCAGAAAATCTACCATCCTTTTGTCGTATTTCAAAAAATCCAAACCTCGCGTCTGCCCTCAAGTGCGCGGAACAGTGTGATCTCGTCAGCGTATTCGAGGTCGGCACCAACGGGCACACCATAAGCCAAGCGTGTCACACGAACCCCTAACGGGCGCAACAACTTGGAAAGATACATCGCCGTGGCTTCTCCTTCTACGGTTGGATCTGTCGCTACGATAACTTCCTCGATCTCGCCTTCTCCTACGCGTGCAAGCAACTCGCGGATCTTGAGTCGATCGGGTGTGATTCCGTTCATTGGAGAGATCAAACCGTGCAAGACGTGATAGACACCGCGGAACTCACGTACCTTTTCCATTGCCAAAACAGTGCGCGCATCGGTGACAACGCAAACTGTTGCATGGTCGCGCTCCTCATCGGCACAAATCGGACAACACTCGCGGTCGGTCAGATTTTGGCAGATAGGACACAGGTGGATCTTCTCACGGGCATCCACGATCGCCTGCGCAAAAGCGGTTGCATCTTCCGGTTCCATATCCAAGACCGAAAACGCCATGCGCATTGCGGTTTTTTTTCCAACGCCTTCCAATCTTGCAAACTTTTCGGCAAGCAAGCGGAGCGACTCAATGTACTCTGCCATGAAAATCAGAACAATCCGGGAATGTTCATGGGACCGGTGATCTTGTTCAACTCGGCGTTATTGGTATCGTCCACGCGCTTGATCGCCTCATTAACAGCCGCCACAAGAATATCGGAAAGGGTTTCAATATCATCGGGATCTACAATTTCGGGTTGCATATTGATGGCAAGAATCTCGCGCTTACCGTTAATCTTGACGGTTACAACACCGCCGCCCGCAGAAACGTCATACTCACGCGCGTTTAACTCATCCTGCTTTGCAGCCATGTCCTCCTGCATCTTCTGTGCCTGACGGATCATCGCTTGCATATTTTGCGGTCCGCCGCCCATACCCTTTGGAATATTAGCCTTCATTGTCCTGTTCTCCTTCTGTTTATCTATTATAATTCGTTATTTATTCTTCGCCTGCTTCGATGATCTCGTCAATCACAGACGTCTTTTCCTGTTTGTTTTCAATCTCCATGAGTAACATACGGTCACCGACCTCTCTGCGCAAAACCGTAGAAAGCGCGGCTCTCAAGCGATCACGCGAATCAGATTTTTCCATCATCTGCATACCAAACGCATTTGCAAACCGAATCAACACCGCACCGTTTTCCAGGGTAAAGGCGCGTGCGGTTTTTAAAAAGCTTGCATCCACCGGTGCAAGACGGCTAATGCGCTCTATAACCTCCATCCAGCTTCGCAGACTGCGCAGGACGCGCTTTTCTTCACCGGCGGGATTGATTGGAGTTACAGGTGTAGCCGACGGTACGAAAGCCTCCTCCGTTACATTCGGATTCGCTTTCGGCATGACACTCGGTTGCGCTACGTTTGACGGTGTGTTACTCTCTGCAGGAGGTGATACCTGCGTTGTTGTTTCTTTTCCGTCTTCCGGACAAGTGTTCTGAACGCGCACCGGAAGCCCTCTGGCAATTTGATCCTCCAATACGGCAATGCGCGAAAGCAATGCCTCCGGAGAGGTATCCAGTGCCTCGTCGCACATCCGTACCAACGTCATTTCGGCAACAATACGTTTGACCGCGTTGGTCTTCTGCATTGCGAAAAAGGCATCCTCCAAAAGCATACAGTGATAAACCAGAGTTTCCTTGCGGAAACGTTCTGCAACCGCAAACAATCGTTTTGCCTCATGATCGGTCAAATCGAGATAAGACGTGGGATCCGACGTGGTTTTAACGACCAACATATCGCGGTAAAGCGAGATTAGATCCTGCCAGAACACCGCAATATCTTTGGAGGACTTCACGACCTCGGAAATCTGCTCAAACAACAGATCGTAATTGCGGTTAGCAACGGCATTTACCGTTTCAAGCATGGCATCTCGTCCCGTAAGCCCAACACAGGATTCAACGGTTTCCACCGTAATCTCCCGTTGTCCGCCTGCACACAACTCCAACAGACTGATCGCATCGCGCATAC
>JAZRGI010000022.1:0-3769 GCA_045644105.1 Eubacteriales bacterium
GAAGGAAATTTCCCCCGTGGACGGCGTCAGTACCGACGAGTGGTGTCAAAAGCAGGGCGTTGCGCGCGCCGAAAGTCTGGAGGCACTGTGCAGGGATTGCGATGCCATTATGATTTTGGCGCCTTCCGATCCCGAAAAGCATCTGGAATATGCAAAGGTCGTATTGCCCTTTGGCAAGCCCACCTTTATTGACAAGACCTTTGCGCCAAATCTTGACGAGGCGCAACAGATCGTGGAGCTTGCAAGGCAGTACGGTACACCCATGTTCTCCTCGTCGGCACTGCGCTTTGCCGATGAATTGGAGCCCTTGAAGGGATCACGCGGATTGATCTTTACCGCAGGCGGCAGTAATTTGCCCGAATATCTGATCCATCCGTTGGAGATGACGATCAAGCTTATTGATGAGCCGATCGACCGCGTGTGGGTTGACCGTCAGGGGGATCAGTATCTTTTGAGAGGCGAAAGCATAAGCGGCAACCGCATGACGATTGTCTTTGCGCAAAAAATGCCCTATACGGTCGCCGCAGAGGACGTAAACGGAAAGGCAAGCTATACGGCGATCCGCTCGGATTTCTTTGGCGGATTGATGCGAGCGATCTTGCAGTTCTTTGACACCGAGATCCCGCCCGTTAAGGCAGAGCAGACACTTCAAATCATGCAGGTGCGCGACGCCCTTTTGAAGGCTGCAGAGTAAAACGAAAAGAAGATAAAAAGATAAAAAGAACGCGAGCAGGATGTTAACCTGCTCGCGTTCCTTTTGATGATGCGGTTGTGAGTGCAGTGAGCATTTTGAGCGAAATCTTCAACCCTTTTGTAAGACCTTCTTTGACGGTGTATTCCTCACGCGTGTGCGAGCCGTAGGATTCAAACGTTCCAACGCAGATCGCCGCGATGCTTTGCGACATGGGGATGTTTGCATCTGTGGAAGCGATCTGATCATCGGTATCGACACCGACGACCTCCTTGACCGCATTTGCGTATGCCTGAACCATCTCGGCTTCTGCCGAGAGGTCGACCTCCCCCTTGCAGGGACGGTCGCCGATCTTTTTGACGCTTACCGATACGTTCTTGCTTTGCGCCGCCGCAAAGATGCGATCAAAGGCAATTTGCATGGCGTTCAGAGATTCGCGATCGTTGGAGCGGTACTCACAAAGCATCGAGGCGCTTTGCGCAATGGTGTTAACACTGGTTCCGCCTTCTGCAATACCTACGTTGTAGGTCGTGCGGACGCCATCTATTTGCGGAACTTCAATCGAATAAATGTCGTTGATGATTCGCGAAAGCACGGCAATGGCGTTGGGTTTTCCGAATTTCTGATAGGAGTGACCTCCCTCGGTGGTGACGGTTACCTCATATCGGTGAGAGCCTGCCGCTGAGGTCGTGACCTTGCCGATGAAGGCGTCGTAGGTAATGAAACGCTTGATGCGACCGGCGTAATCCTTCATCAATTGCCGAACACCGACAAGATTGCCAAGCCCTTCTTCGCAACTGTTGCAAACAAACAGAACACCGCCGCGAGGCATCAACTTGTTTTCAATAAAATATTTGGCGGTCATCAGAAGCACCGCAACGCCGGAGGAGTCGTCACCGGCACCCGGACAATAGATACAGTCGTCGTCTTCGCGGTATTCGGGATAACGCTCGGTATCGGGAAAGACAGTGTCGGTATGCGCGGCAATCACGGTGATCTCGTTGCTCCCCTCACAACACAGAGGGAAGATGACGTTGTTGACCGCATCAATATAAACGCCCGCGGCACCCATGTTTTCCAACCATTGCTTGCAAAATTCGGCTCTCTTGCGCTCACCAAAGGAGGGCGCGGGAAGGTTGCAAAGCGAGCGAACGATGTTGAACAGGGTTTCTTGATTGTTTTCGGCAAAATTTTCAATCATATTGCTTCTCCGATTCAAAGGACGTGTTTTGTCGGGAGACGGGCTCTTGAGCCGGTCTCGGAGGATTTTTTAGACGTTGTGGATTTTATCGTAGGTAAGATAGCGCTCGTAGCATTCGGCGTAGTCGATCGCCTGCGGTTCAAATACACGGTCGGCTTCGATGCCTCGAGCCGCCTGTTCCACCGATTCAAAAACACCGATGCCGACACCGGCAAGAATTGCAGATCCGAGGCAGGCGCTTTCTTTGTTTTTGAGCGTGATCAAACGTTTTCCGGTCATGTCGGCTTTGATCTGACACCAAAGAGGACTGTTGGCACCGCCTCCCATCGCGCGGATCTCGTCCACGTCAAGTCCAAGATAATCGAGGTTGGATTTGAGCATACAGGCAACCGATTCCATCACGCTGCGGACAAAGTGCGCACGCGTATGCTCGGTGGTAAGCCCCGTAAAGCTGCCGCGAGCAGAGGGATTGTATTTGGGCATTGTGGAGCCGCAAAGATAGGGGAGGAAGGTCAACCCATCGCATCCGGGGGCAACGCTTGCCGCCATCTCATCCAATTCCCGAAAGGAGAAATTCTCGCAAAGCGCGTTGCGGAACCACTTGAGAGCCATGCCTGCCGTGGGAGTCCACGAAAGCAGACAGTACTTGTCGTCATAGTTGTAGTGACAGGGAACAATGCTGTCGGGATCGTAAGCAGGGAAGCGATCGGAGGGCATAAAGATGACCATGGTCGTACCCGTCATCAGACTGACACTTCCTTGCTTGACAACTCCCGCACCGATGGCACCGGCAATCTGATCAATGGCACCGGTTACAACCTTTGCTCCGTCGTACTCACCGACAAGTCGGGCGCTGGAGGAAAGAGCAGGAAGCATATCGGGGGTGACACCGATAAAGGAGAGCATTTCTTCCCACCATTCTCCCTTGTGAATATCAAAGTAGATGGTGGAGGATTGTAAGGTCTTTTCGGAAACAAACCTTCCCGTCATCTTGTAGAGGATCCAGTCTTCCAAAAGAAATACCTTTTTGGTTTTTGCCCATACCTTCGGCTCGTTGCGCTTTACCCACAGAAGCTTGCAGGCAGGCCAGGTTGCGGTGATTTCGGGTTGTCCGGTGACCTCGTAGACACGTTGGCGCCCGAAATGCTGCTCAATGATAGTTGCTTCCTCGGTGGCACGGTTGTCAAGCCAAACAATGGCGGGACGAACCGGCGTGCCGTTCTCGTCGGTCAGAATCAGGGTTTCGCACTGTGTGTCAACGGCAAGAGCATGGATGGGATGCTCGGCTTTGACCTTTTCAAACGCTCCCTTGACGATTTCCCAATATTGTTCGGGATCAAATTCCACAACGTCGCCGTGAGAATCCAACGTATAGTCGGCAGTCAGGGCGCATTTCGTTTCAAGCGCGTCGTCAAACAACGCGGTTTTTACAGAGGTGGTTCCAATATCAATTCCAAGTAAATTCATGTGCTTTCTTGCCAAGTTCCCCAAAAGGGGGCTTGGACTTCTCCTGTAGATTATTAAAATAGAAACCTTTTGAAAAGATAGCCGCAAGGGTATCCCTTGCGGCTAATGATGCGGTTTTTAGCCGCTGTTTGGCGGAGGGAAAGGGATTCGAACCCTTGTGGGCGTGAGCCCAAACGGTTTTCAAGACCGCCTCGTTATGACCACTTCGATATCCCTCCGTAAATATGATGCAACAGCGTGTATCTGTTTACGGAGTTTGGTGAGACGAGGCTCGATGAGTTTACTTATCAAATCCTCCGTCTCTCCCCCACTCGAAGACCGACAAGCTCGCTGTGGCTTGCATAGAGTGTGGGTATCTTCGCCGCAGGCGAAATATCTCTCCGTGATGCATATGTGCATATTTTTTCAAC
>JAZRGI010000023.1:0-9991 GCA_045644105.1 Eubacteriales bacterium
TTTTCCTCCACCGAAAGCAGATCGGAAATTGCCGACAGTTCTTTAGTCGTAATTTGTGCCATAACTCGTTCTCCTTTTTTATTTTCGATTTTTTCAAACGAAAGCATTTTAGCGAAGATATGCCTTCATATCCTCAACGACCTTCTCTTCAAACGCGCATACGTCGCGCAGAAGTCGCAACGTGCTCTCTGAAACACAACCGTTTTCGGATTCGCGCAAAAGTCGCATCATCTCGGTCACACCCATCGTAGCGCCCTCCACCATCATCTGTGCAAGATGAGAGGTGGTGGAATCGCGCATGGTGTTCATCATGGTTCCCCATTTTGTCGATAATTTAGTTATCGTTCCCTCTTCTTCCGGCTTGACACCGCTATCTGCCAACAATTTGGTAGCGCGTGACGCAAACGCTTCAAAAGCGCTCAACGTTACCGTAAGATCGCTTTTAAAGTTGTCGTCCTTTACCTTCGGCATAATATTTAAGATCGAATCTCCCGCCATTTTAACATTTTTAAAAATCGTTTGTAAGACCTCTTCGGTCGTTTTTGTCTTGGTTGCCTGTGTCATTTTCAAAAAACTCCTTTCGCGCAAAAAAACGCTACGGTGTTAGTATGCACCGTAGCGTCATTTGTATCCGTATAAAATTGTTTTTTTAAAATTTATTGATCGGTTTCGTCTTCCGCAACCGCATCGGCAGCTTCATCCTCAACGATCTCGCTCTTGACAACCTCGGTCATTTCGATGCGCTTTTCGGCAATCGATACAACTTTGACGGTGAGATTCTGATAAGTAAATTCGGGAGTTTCGCCATCCTGCGGAATATAGGCAAGATTAGCAATAACAAAGCCACCAAAGGTGTCGTAGGTAACGTCATCGCCCTGAAGTGCCATGCCAAGCGCCTCTTCGGCATCCTCGATCGGTGTCGAACCGGCAACCAACCAGTGGTTTGACTCCTGCTCGATAATATCGGGAATAACCGGCGCGTCGGTTTCATCGTAAATGTTTCCGACGATCTCCTCCAAAAGATCCTCCATGGTAACAAGACCTGCAGTCTGACCGTATTCGTCTATCACGATCGCCATATGCACCTTGCCGTCACGCATATCGCGGAACAGAAGATTGGCAGGCAACGTGTCGGGCACGAACTTCGCCTTTTGCATAATATCGGTCAACTTACACTCACGATCCTTATGTATTGAGAAAAGATACTCCTTCGCAAGCACGATACCCTTGATATCGTCGGTATCCTCTCCGCATACGGGAAAACGCGAAAATCCGCTTTCATAAATGACCTTTAAAACGTCCTCCTGGGTGTCGGTTTCATACAAAACCGTCATATCCGAACGACGCACCATAACCTCGGAAACCGCCGTGTTGTCAAACTCAAACACGTTCTCAATCATTTCCTTGGTATCGTTATCAATTTCACCCTGCTCCTCAACTGCATCTACAAGATCCAGAATGTCTTCTTCCGACACGTCCTCGTAGTTTTCATGGGGATCTATGCCAAACAAACGCAAAATACCGTTGGTGCTGATTGAAAGCACCCAAACCATCGGCTTCATCAACTTGGAAAGTCCAAAAACAAAGCCGCAAACACGCCTTGCCAATTTTTCGGAATTGCGGGCTGCAATTCGCTTGGGAACGAGTACTCCGAAGAGCAACGTAAAGAAGGACAAGATCAACGTAATTACAATAACTGACAGGGTATCCAGAACAGAACGCGATGCGAATGTGACGTTACAGGTATTCTGCAACCAATTTACCAACCGATCCAAAAAATGATCGGCTGCAAACGCAGCGCTAATACAACTCGTTAAGGTAATGCCGATTTGAATGGCAGACAAAAATCTCGCCGATTCCTCCACCATGCGAAGCATCTTTTTTGCTTTTGTGTCGCCCTCCTCGATCATGCGGCGCACCTTCACCTCATTGAGTGAAAGAACCGCGACCTCCGATGCGGCAAAAAAAGCATTGAGTGCGATCAGAAACAACTGAACCAATAGCTGCCATATGACAGTATCCATGATAAAAATTTTTCTCCTTTTCCAATTTTCAGATGATTGTTTTCATACAATATCAATATATTAAATCTCTAACATAAAAACACATTGCTATCCGATCATCGGTTAAGGTGGCGTGGTTCGGTCGCCGTCTACAGGGTCAGCACCCGTATTCATAAAAAACGTTCTCCTTTCAAAAGTCATCCGGTATATAAAAAAGACCGTATGGGACGTGATTTCATATTCGATAGTTTTGCAAACATAATTATTATACTCCAAACACCTCCTAAAGTCTATAGATAAATTGTTAACAAAATTTTTTCAATATAAAAGGGGTTGTGTTTTTTTATTGAATATGTTATAATAGCATTTAGTGTAATTATATTTTGTAACCTTTTGGAAAGGAGCTTAAGTTGGAAACCGTTATCAAGCAAAAATTTCACGAATCCTTCCTCTCAATTCTCCCAATCGCAATCATTGTGCTCTGCTTGGGCATTTCCATCACCCCGTTGAGTACAAGTACCTTTATGTTGTTTTTGTTGGGTGTGCTTTGTTTGATTGCCGGACTCGCCGTCTTTACAATGGGTGCGGAAATGTCGATGCAACCCCTCGGCACAAAGATCGGCTCCTTCCTCGGTAAGGCAAAACATATTTGGATCATCGCCTTCCTCAGTTTCATCATTGGTATTTTAGTAACCATTTCCGAGCCTGACCTCCAGATCCTGGCAGGACAGGTGTCGGGAGTACCGAACATGGTTCTGATTCTAACCGTGTCGCTCGGCGTCGGTATTTTCTTGGTGATTGCTATGATGCGCATCGTCTTTCACATCAGTCTTTCGGTACTGTTGATGATCTTTTACATCATCGCAATTTTGCTCTGCGTCTTTATTTCTCCCGATTTCTGGTCGGTTGCCTTTGACTCCGGAGGAGTTACCACGGGGCCTATGACGGTTCCCTTTATCATGGCAATCGGTGCCGGTGTGTCTGGCATGCGAGCCGGCAAAGACGGACACGACGATTCCTTCGGTCTTGTCGCGCTCTGCAGCATCGGCCCGATCCTCGCGGTTTTGGTGCTTGGCATTGCCTTTGATCTGACGGGCGCATCCTCCGATCTCTCGCAAATGACTCCCGTCGTTGAACATACCCGCGATGGTATGCTCCATTATCTGCACGGATTTGCGGTGCACGCAAAAGACGTTGGCGTAGCACTGCTTCCCACCATTGTCTTTGCGTTGCTCTTCCAACTGATCACCCGTGCCTTCAGTGTAAAACAATTGGTTCGCGTAGGAGTCGGTGTGGTTTATACCTTTGTCGGTCTTGTCATCTTTCTCACGGGTGCCAACGAAGGATTTATGCCCGTTGGCGTTACCCTCGGCAGTTCGCTTGCCCTGCTTGGCAACGGATACGTCTTGATCCCCGTTTGTATGTTGATCGGCTACTTTATCGTCAACGCAGAGCCAGCCGTTTACGTTTTGAACAAACAGGTTGAGCAAATCACGGCAGGAGCGATCTCGGCGGGAACCATGCGCCTGTCGCTCTCCATCGGTGTTTCCGCGGCGTTGGGACTTTCCATGTTGCGTATTTTGACCGGCATCTCGATTCTTTGGATCCTGATTCCCGGATACATCATCGCCCTGGGACTTTCCTTCTTTGTTCCCAAATTCTTTACGGGCATTGCCTTTGACTGCGGCGGAGTTGCCAGCGGTGCCATGATGAGCGCGTTCGTGCTTCCGCTTGCCATCGGCGCTTGCTCCACGTTGGGCGGCAACGTTATGACGCAGGCGTTCGGTTGTGTCGCTTTTGTCGCGATGACGCCTATTATTTCGATCCAGATCTGCGGATTGATCTACCACCTCAAGGCAAAGCGCGCAATCAGTCGCTTCACATCCGAAACCGAGTTCATTCTCGATTACTCCCCCTCCCTGCACAGGGAGCTTCATCACCCTTCGGAGGTAAACTGATATGGCAAAAAAGAACATAACCTCCACGGAAAAACGAGCAAAGCTCCTGGTGGGAATCATCAAAAAGCAAGATGAGATCGCGTTTACCGAGGCGTGTAACCAACAATGTGTTTCGTTACATTTTTCGGGCATCGGCTTCGGCACCGCAAAATCACATTACTTAAGTTATCTTGGCCTTGACGAGATCGAAAAGCGCGTCGTGTACGCACTCATTCCCAATTACAGTGAATCTCGGGTATTGCGCACAATCAACCGCAAGCTTCGCCTGTATCTGGCAGGAAACGGTATTGCATTCACGATCCCGCTTTCGGGTATATCGAGTATTGTCAGCAACGCTATACTCTCCACCCCCTACCGCGAGGAAACCACCGAGCCCTCCAAAAACACATCCGAAAAGGAGCATACGCAAATGCACGAACTGATCATTGCCGTGGTCAATCAAAAATACACCGACAAGGTATTGGATTGCAGCCGCGCGGCAGGTGCTACCGGCGCCACCATTCTCCATACAAGAAGCATCAATAATAAGCAAGCGGAGCAGTTGATCGGCACTTCCCTGAAGGAAGAAACCGACACGATCGCATTTCTGACCACCTATGAATACAAGGCACAGATCATGGAAGCAATCCGTGAAAACGCGGGATTGAAGACCGACGGCGGTGCCGTACTCTTTTCCCTGCCCGTTGATTCACTGATCGGCATCGGACGTTTTGAAGAAGAAAACGACGATTGATCCTCACAATCACCGCAAAAAAGCCCGAAGCATGCATCTGCCGCTTCGGGCTTTTTATGATGGGTTATTTCAGATCCAACAAATCAAATACCTTATACACGTCTCCGGCTCCCATCACGATGACAAGATCGCCATCTTTGGCTTCGTTTTGAATGTTTTCCGCAAGTGAAGCAAACGAGCCGCAATACACTGCGTTCTCTCCAATGCGTTCGGCAAGCATTTGCGAGGAAACGCCGTAGACGTTTTGCTCCCGCGCCGCATAGATATCGGCAAAGAAGACACGGTCGGAAAAATCAAACGCAGTTACAAACTCCTCCCAAAGCCCTGCCGTACGGCTATAGGTATGCGGTTGATAGGCACATAAAACACGCGAAAATCCCATTTCCCGCGCCCCGGCAAGCGTTGCCTTGATCTCATCGGGATGATGACCGTAATCGTCGTATACCACGGCACCTCCGGGAAGTCTGCCCTTGCGCTCCATACGGCGATGCGCACCTGCAAATCCTGCCAACCCGGTGGCAATCGCTTCCACGGGAATCCCGCAAAGTGTTGCGGCAGTGGCGGCAGCCAAAGCATTGTACAGATTGTGTCTGCCCGTTACGCGTAACGTCAAGTATCCTAAAACCGATTGATTCCGACAAAAATCAAAGGATGTACAACCATCGCTTGAAACGATATTCGTCGCGGTAAATTCCGCCTTCGGTGAAAGCCCAAATCCGACAAGCCGTCCCTCAAAGGGGTGCAATGCGCGAAGCGTTTCTTCATCATCGGCATTATAAAGAACACATCCATCCTTGCCGGTGCGCCTTGCATAGGCGAGAAAAGAAGAACGGATCTGCTCCATATTTTGAAAATAGTCGACGTGATCCAATCCGACGTTCAGGATCACCGCAAGCGTGGGATAAAAATCAAGAAAGGAATCCATATATTCGCACGCCTCGAACACAAAATGCTCCCGTGAGTGTCCAATATGACAGGTCGAGTTTCCAAGCGATGGAAGCTCCGCGCCGCACAAAACGGTGGTATCTTTATCATACGCCGTAAAAATATCGGCGCACATGGCGGTACAAGTGCTTTTTCCGTGCATTCCCGCAATACCGACACGATTGACAAATCCGCTCATCAAGTATCCCAGATAATCGGCGCGCGAGATCAAGGGAATTCCCCTGTGCCGTGCCGCGCAATATTCGGGATTATCGGATCCAATGGCAACCGTATAGACCGCGGCATCATAGCCGCAAAGATTGTCGGCATCGTGTTTGGGATATACCGTGATTCCCTTTTTCTGCAACGACGCGGTCAACGCCGTGACAGAGCGGTCGGAACCGCCTACGCGATAGCCCGCAACGACCGAAAGCTCTGCAAGAGCAGACATACTGATGCCGCCGATGCCGATAAAAAAGATGCTCTTGACACCCTTTAGCATCGCTCCGATCATTTCCGCTCCAAAATGCGTATTTTCGACAGACACTTTTATTCCCCCCTTCGAATCAAAAGAACACTAAAGCCAGGATTGCTGCGGCACAAACCACGCGCAACCGTTTGGTAATACAATATGAAACGATCCTTCGCAACGGGACCTCAATCCCGTTTCATTCCGTATCATATAATTTTCAAATTCACAGAAAAATCCTGTAACCGTTGAATATTCTTCACAAAAGTACTTTATACTATATACATCAAAAGTTGAAAACACAAACGGAGGATTTTTACATGCAGATCACTGATATTAAAGTCAGAAAATTGTTTGAGGAAGGCCCTATGAAGGCAATTGTATCGGTTACCTTTGACGGTCAGCTCGCCGTACACGACATCAAAGTTATCAACGCGCGCGACAAATTTTTTATCGTCATGCCCAGCCGTAAGAATCCGGATGATACCTACCGCGACATCGTACATCCCATCAACGCGCAGTTCCGTGGGATGTTGGAGGATTCCGTAATTGCCGCTTACGAGGCGGCCGTAAAAGAGGCGGAAAGCACCCCTTCCGAATTTTCTTATTCCGAAAACGTTTGATATTTATTCTGTACAAAGGACTCTTTAAAGGAGTCCTTTTTTGATGGTTCCGTGAGAGAATAAAACAACGTTTGATTGTAACGACAAGGTGCCGAAGCTTGTATCGGCACTGCCAATACTGCCGGGATTAAACAGATACATCGGGCGCGGCAAGCTTCTGCCGGCAATCACACTTCCTGCGGGAATGACCTCGCTATAGGGAGTATGCGTATGACCGAACAAAACGATATCGGCATCCAACTCGGCGGCACGCGCAACCAACCCACCGACACGGCCCTTGACACCGTACAGATGCCCGTGGGTAAAAAAGAGTCGGTGGCCCTCAAAACAAACGGTTTGTTCGGTTTCGGTCGAAGCATCCGAAAACCAATCGCAGTTTCCTCTTACCGAAAAAAGAGTGGCACCGTCGGTCCAGAGTCGATCAACGTCACGCAAACCGTCACCAAGAAATATCACCGCATCAACACGACCTACCTGACGGTCGACCGCCTCTTGCATTCCGTCGTTTTTTCCGTGCGAATCCGAAAAAATCAGCAACTCCATTCCATCGCCTCCATCCTGTGTTTCCGTTATTATCATTATACCACAACACCGCGTTTTTGTCCACCTATTCCGCTCTTTTTTGCGTTGTGAGAAGCAAGAAATTCACAAACTCCGTCAATCCTTCATAAACTGCCGATGAAGATCTCTTTTTTAAGGAGGATAATGAATTGCAAATCGATCAAAAAATGTTGAACCGACTCTTAACAATGGATGACGAACACCTTGTCGACCTGATCCGCAACGTAGCCACCGAGGCGGGAATCAATCCCTCTCAAATCGGTCTGAACAAACAAAGCATCGCAGACATTCGTCGGGCGTTGGGCTCTGCAACCTCGCAAGATCTCCAACGGATCAACGACGTCTATCAATCTTATCGGCACAACCAAAGAAAGCCATAACCGCAACGAAGGGAGTAATCGCATGAACGATGAAAGGAATCCCAATCGAGAAACAATCAATCAGTCATCTCCCGCAAGTCCCGACAATCCGATACTGAATCCCGAAACGATCCAACGGGTAGTATCACTTCTTGCAGCAAGCGGCATTCCGGGTGATACTGTGGAGAGCTCGGAATCCACGTCACAAAATCACGCTACCGTAACGGGAGGCGAGCCTGTCGACGCATTTTCGGCATTGCTTTCCGATCCAACGATTCTGCAACGCTTGCCACAGATGATCTCGCTTATAAAGCCCTTACTGAACGTCCCCCCCTCTTCTCCCGACTCTCACGAGGCAATGCCGACGGCGGCAAGAGCAAGTAAGTCGGATACCCACAGAGATCAGCTTCTGCTCTCGCTTAAGCCCTTTTTATCGCCATCCCGTTGCGAAGCAATCGACACCATCCTGCGTATCGCACGGCTTGGTGAGGTGTTTGGACAGTTGAAATAAGGAGGATGCCCATGTACTCACGTTATCATAAGGCATACGAGAGCGATATCCGACTTCCCGAAAATTATGGAGGGATCGCCTTTTCCGAGCGCAATCTCCTCAAACAAGACACCGAACCGCACCCCCACACGTTGGAGGTTGCCAAGCCTACGCCGACACCACCCCAAACACCCTCAAATTACCATAATACGACCGAAAAAGATCCACCACCCGACACACCGACACCCGCATCGGTACCAAAACCTCCCGCCAATGCTCCGACCGCACATCCGGTGGGATTGTTGCCAATCGGCGCGTCGGAAGGCTTCCCCTTTGCACACGGAATCGGAGTGGAGGAGCTTTTCATCATCGCGCTCATCATTCTCCTTTCCAAAAACGAGCAAGCCTCTGACATGGTGCTTTGGCTCACCCTACTGCTTTTTTGCGGGTAAAATCTGACAAAATATAACATCGCTTGCTAAAACCGCAGAAAAGGTCTTGATTTTTTCGCGGTTTTATGTTATGATACTCTTAGTACGACATGGCGGAGGCGTATGCATCCGCCCAAAAAGGGGTATCATGAAAAAGAACAATTTGATCATTCTGATTCGCGCCCTCCTCATTGTTTTGATTTTGGCAAATATGACCGTTATTTACGTCTTTTCGGAGCAAAACGGTGAGGAATCCGGAAAAACGAGCGGAAAGGTAACCAAAGCAGTTGCCGAGGTGACAGTAAAAGATTTCGACAAAAAGCCTTCTGAAGAACAAGCCAACATCATAGAAACTCTGCATATCCCCGTCCGCAAGATTGCACACATGACGGAGTTTGGTTCGCTTGGCGCGTTGGGCTTTCTGCTTCTCTTAACGTGGAAGGGAAAGCTACTGCTATACTATCCGGCATCGCTTCTCTTTACCTTTCTCTATGCTTGTACGGACGAGTGGCATCAGTCGCTTACCGATGGTCGCGGCGCACAATTTAAGGACGTGTTGATCGATTTGAGCGGTGCGGTGATCGCCTGCACGTTACTGCTTTTCTTGATTTTACTGATCAGACGTCATAGAAGAAATCAAAAAACACCAATGCAAATCACACATTATCAACTTCCCACCAACGGCAAAATAAAACCGATCCGCATTGCGGTGGCATCCGATCTGCACGGATGCCGGCACGAAGGCATTGTGGATGCCATCCGTACACAGGCACCCGATCTGATTGTAATTCCGGGAGATCTGATGGATGATAAGGATCTGCGCACGCCCACGCACTCGGGATATGATTTTCTCAAGTCCTGTGCAAAAATCGCGCCCACCTTCTATTCACTCGGAAACCACGAGCTTGCCTGCTACCATAAGGGAAACCCGTGGCGGCACCCAACACCGATCGGCTTGACCGATAGCATAAGAAAGCAAATCGCCGAAACCGGAGCAACACTTCTGGAAAACGATAGCACACTGTGGAACGATATGCGCATTTGTGGACTTTCCTCCGGTATCAACGGTAAGGAAAACGCCCCCGATCCCAACGCCCTGAAAGACTTTGCAAAGGCAAAAGAATATCGCCTGCTCCTATGCCATCATCCCGAATATTTTATGCCGCACATCGAGAAAACCGATATCGAATTAACGGTTTGCGGACACGCGCACGGCGGGCATTGGCAATTCTTTGGACGGGGCGTCTATGCTCCGGGGCAAGGACTCTTCCCCAAATACACCTATGGCGTATTGGAAAACCGTTGTGTCATCAGTCGAGGGCTTGCCAATCATACAAGCATTCCGCGCATCTGCAACCCCACCGAGCTGATTATCATCGAAATCCAATAAAAAGTTGAAATCAAAGGAGAAAAACAATGTCAATCTTGGAATTGAATGCA